>JAKFFL010000141.1:0-3493 GCA_036675225.1 Sphingomonas sp.
TGTCCTGGCAGGCGACCTTGGTGACGATGTCCTGTCGGGCGATGCCGGCAACGACACGCTCTACGGCGACGGGCAGATCAGTTGGGACGGACATGGCACCGGCGGCTCCGGGCCGATCACGACCTTTGCGGACGCGACGAGCCTCTACGTCGGCGGAGTCTCCGGCAACGACACGCTCGAAGGCGGTCTTGGCGACGACTGGATCGACGGCGGCGGCGGCATCGACACGGCCAGCTACGAGCATGCCGCGGGCAGCGTCGAGGCTTTCCTGTACCGGAATGGCGGCGGCAACGGCGAGTCGAGCGGCGCGGACGGTTTCGATCTGCTCTCCGGCATCGAGAACCTCACCGGCTCGGATTTCGCCGACAGCCTCGGCGGCAACAATCTCGCCAACATCCTCGACGGCGGCGACGGCGACGATGGCCTGCGCGGCAATGGCGGCGACGACACATTGCTTGGCGGCGGCGGCAACGACTTCCTCAACGGCAGCGCCGGCAATGACATCGTCGATGGCGGCGCCGGCTATGATCGCGCCGCTTTCTACGAGGATGCGACCCCGAGCGGAGTCACGGTCGATTTGAACCTGCAGGGCGTCGCCCAGGACACCGGACAGGGCATGGACATATTGCTCAACATCGAGAACGTCTCGGGCTCGCGTTACGGCGACACGCTGACCGGCGACGACGGCGACAACCAATTGTGGGGCTCGGCCTCGACGCTGACCGACGGCACCATCGTCACCACCAACAATGACATTTTGAGCGGCGGCGGCGGCAACGACTTGCTGCAGGTCGGCATCGGCAATCACATTCTGATCGGCGGCAGCGACACCGACACCGTCCGCTTCACCGAGAACGGCGCGGCCGAATCCGGCATCACCTTGTCGCTCGCCTTGCAAGGCGCGGCCCAGACGACCGGCAACGGCGACTGGACGCTCAGCGAAATCGAGAATCTTTCGGGCAGCATCGCCGGCGACAATTTGACCGGCGACGACGGCGCCAACATGCTGATGGGCGACGCCGGAGATGACAGTCTGATCGGCGGAGCCGGCAACGACACGCTGTACGGCGACGGCCGGATCGCCGTCGACGCCTTCGGATCGGGGCCGATCACCACCACGTTCGACGTCGCGGCGCTCGGCCTGGTCGACGGCAACGACCTACTCGAAGGCGGGCTCGGCAACGACATCGTCGTTGGCGGCGGCGGGGTTGACACGGCAAGCTACGAGCATGCCTCGGGCGCGGTCACGGTCAATTTGTTCAACCTCGGCAACGGCAATGGCACGGCGACCGGCGCCGACGGTAGCGACACGCTTGGCGAGATCGAGAATATCACCGGCTCGGCCTACAATGACTCGCTGACGGGCAACGCCTTGGCCAATGTCCTCATCGGCGGCGACGGCAATGATTTCATCCAGGCCCGCGGCGGTGACGACAGCCTCTACGGCGGCGACGGCAACGATTATGTCGGCGGCGGCATCGGCAATGATGTGCTCGACGGCGGCGCCGGCTTCGACCGCGCCTCCTTCTCCAATGGTTCAACCGGCCCGGTCACCGTCGATTTGCGCATCCAGGGCGTCGCCCAGGACACCGGCCTTGGCATGGACACTTTGTTCGGCATAGAGAACGCCAGCGGCACGGGCTTTGCCGACACGTTCATCGGCAATGACGGCGATAATTGGTTGTGGGGCGGCAGTGACGCGCCAGGCGCCGGCGACACGATCGACGGCCAAAACGGCAATGATTTGATCGAGGACGGCGTCGGCGATCACAACCTGAGCGGCGGCGCCGGGATGGACACCTTCTCGTTCAACCCCTTCACGGTCCCGACCAACGTCACCATCAGCCTGGCGCTGCAGGGCGCGGCCCAGGACACGGGCGCCGGCATCATGACCCTCAGCGGGTTCGAGAACCTGTCTGGAAGCTCGTTTGCGGATAGCCTGATCGGCGATGGCAATGACAATGTCCTCGCCGGCGGCGAAGCGGGCGACAGCCTGGTCGGCGGCGCCGGCAATGACTCGCTGTACGGCGACGGATTCTTCGGCACGGCGACCAGCCCGTCGGGGCCCATCACCTTCTATGACGATGTCGGCACGCTCGGTGGAGAATCCGGCAATGACACGCTCGAGGGCGGCGACGGCGATGACCAGCTGTGGGGCGGCGGCGGCAGCGATACCGCCAGTTTTGCCTCGGCCGCCGGCGGCGTCACCGCGCAGCTCTACAATGGCACGTTCGGTGAAGCCTTCGGCGCCGCCGGCTACGACCAGCTCCACGACATGGAGAACCTCACCGGCTCGGCTTTCAACGACGTCCTGACCGGCAATTCCTCCGACAATGTCATCGCCGGCGGCGATGGCCATGACTATCTGCGCGGCAATGCCGGCAACGACTCGCTCCAGGGCGATGGCGGCGACGATTATCTCAGCGGCGGCACCGGCGACGACCTCCTCGACGGCGGCGACGGCTTCGACCGCGTCTCGTTCTTCGCCGGCGCCACCGCCGGCGTGACCGCCGACCTCAACCTGCAGGGCGCGGCCCAGGACACCGGCCTCGGTTTCGACACGCTGGTCGGCATCGAGCACATGACGGGCACGATATTCAGCGACTCGCTGACCGGCGACGGCGGCGACAACTGGCTGTGGGGCACCTCGGACGGCGAGGGCGGCAACGACACGCTCGACGGTCAGGGTGGCGACGATCTGCTTCAGAACGGGGCCGGCGACCACACGTTGATCGGCGGGTCGGGCATCGACACCTTCGTCTACGCGCCCTTGAACAGCGTCACCGGCATCAACCTCAGCCTGGCGCTGCAGGGCGCGGCCCAGGATACCGGCCTTGGCTTCATGACCCTGTCGGGGATCGAGAATCTGGCAGGCGCTTCCTACGCCGACACGCTGACCGGTGATGGCGGCGACAATATCCTCGCCGGCGCCGGCGGTGACGACACGCTCGGCGGCGGGGCCGGTAATGATTGGCTCTATGGCGACGGGCAGATCGCCGTCGATACGCACGGCATAGGTGCCTCGGGGCCGATCACGCTCACGGCCGACGGTGGCGCCAACGGCAACGACACGCTCGAGGGCGGCCTCGGCGACGATCTGATCGACGGCGGCGGCGGCAGCGACACGGCCAGCTATGGCAATGCCGGCGGCTCCGTGAACGTCAATCTCGCGGCCGGATTTGCGACCGGGGCGGATGGCAACGACACGCTTGCCAATATCGAAAATGCCGTCGGGTCGCAGTTCAACGACACGCTCAACGGCAGCTTTGGTAGCAACGTCCTGGACGGCCAAAGTGGCAACGACACGCTGGTTGGCGCCAACGGCGACGACGTCCTTTTCGGCGGCGACGGCAATGATTTCCTGCAGGGAGATTTCAGCGACAACAACATCACCGCCACCGGCAACGACATTCTCGACGGTGGTGATGGCAACGACAATCTGCGCGGCGGCCTGGGCGACGACCAGCTTTATGGCGGCGCCAACAATGACCTG
>JAKFFL010000175.1:0-3417 GCA_036675225.1 Sphingomonas sp.
CTCGGCGAGTTCCTGCTCGTTGGCATTCAGATCGTCGATGATCTGCGCCTGGTAAGCACGCACTTCGTCGCGTTCGATTCGCCCCGAATTCCAATTGCTGACCTGGATACCGATGAAGACGCCTATGGTGACCACTATAAGGTCGACGAGGACGGCGAACCAATTGTGGCTCGCGACATGCTCGCGGATGCGCCCGATGACCATGTTTCCCCCTCGCCTTTCAAAATCTGTAAGCCAGAATTCGCGGCCTGTTAACCATTTCGGGCCATCCTCCGTTCAACGGAGAGACGGTCATGGGCAGCGATTCGATCAACCTTATTCGCGGGCAATTGGGCGAGCGCATCGCCGAGTTGCAGTCGCGCATCCCCTCGCTCAAGCCGACCGACATTGCCGCGCGCATGGACGCGATCCGCAGCCTGGCCGCCAAGCATGGCCTGGCCGCGCTCGAGGGGCTGGCCGACTGGTCGGCGCACCATGCGCTGATGCCCGGCTGCCGGGTCGCCACCGCGTCCAGCCTCGAACATATGGCCGCCGCCCTCGACAGCGAGTCGCCGGCCGACCGCACGACCATCCTCGCCGCTCTGGCGGTCCGGCTCCACTAGGCACCAGCCACGGCCTTCAGGCATTGAGGCGCCTATGCGCGCCTTTTCCCAGTTGCTCGACGACCTGGTCTACACGCGCTCGCGCAATGCCAAGCTGCGGCTGATCGGCGACTATCTCCAGCACACCCCCGACCCAGACCGCGGGCTGGCGCTGGCGGCGCTGACAGGCACGCTCGACATCAAGGCGGTCAAGCCGGCGCAGATCCGCGCCATGGCGATGGAGCGCATCGACCCCCTCCTGCTGGCGATGAGCCGCGATTATGTCGGCGACATGGCCGAGACCCTGTCGTTGCTGTGGCCCGTTCCAGACGGCAAACCACCCGACCTCAACGATGGCAGCGTCCGCTTGTCCGACGCCGTCGATCGGCTGCAGCAGGCGAGCCGCATGGACGCACCGCCAATGCTGGCCGCCATGCTCGACCATCTCGACGTGTCCGGCCGGTTCGCGCTGATCAAGCTTGCGACCGGGGCACTGCGCGTCGGCATTTCGGCGCGGCTGGCCAAGCAGGCCTTCGCCGATGCCTTCGGGCTCGATGTCGAGGCGGTCGAAGAGGTGTGGCACGGCCTCAAGCCGCCCTTCGCCGAACTGTTCGACTGGGCCGAGGGTCGCTCTGGCCAGCCGTTGGCCGGGGACATGCCCTTGTTCCGGCCGTTCATGCTCGCCGTGCCGCTCGACGACGGACCGGTCAGCCTCGACGATTTTGCAGCCGAATGGAAATGGGATGGCATTCGGGTTCAGATCGCCCACGCCTGCGACGAGACTCGGCTGTTCAGCCGCACCGGCGACGATATTTCCGCCAGCTTCCCCGAGATCGCCGAAAGCTTCTCAGTGCGCGGAGTGGTCGATGGCGAGTTGCTGGTGCGCGGCGCCGGCCAGGGCGCCGAAGCGCATGGCGGGGCGGCGGCTAGCTTCAACTCACTGCAGCAGCGGCTGGGCCGCAAGTCGGTTTCGGCCAAGATGCTTGGGGAATTCCCGGCCTTTGTTCGGCTCTACGATATTTTATTCGATGGGCACGAAGACCTGCGGGCCCTGCCCTGGACCGAACGTCGCGCCCGGCTCGAGCGGTTCATCGGCGGGCTCGACGCCGAACGCTTCGACCTCAGCGCGCTGGTCGAGGCGCCCGATTTCGAGGCGCTGGCGGAGATGCGCGGCAACGCCCGGGACGCCGCCATCGAGGGGGTGATGCTCAAGCGCCGCGATTCACACTATGTCTCCGGGCGCAAGGCGGGTCTGTGGTACAAATGGAAACGCGACCCGCTGACTGCCGACTGCGTGCTGATGTACGCCCAGCGCGGGTCGGGGAAGCGCGCCAGTTTTTACAGTGACTATACCTTCGGCTGCTGGACCGAGGACGGGCAGCTGCTGCCGGTCGGCAAGGCCTATTTCGGCTTCACCGACGAGGAATTGAAATGGCTCGACCGCTGGGTGCGAGGCCATACCATCCAGCGCTTCGGCCCGGTCCGCGAGGTCGAGAAAAGCCTGGTGCTGGAAGTGGCGTTCGATTCGATCCATGCGAGCAAGCGCCACAAGTCGGGCCTGGCCATGCGCTTCCCCCGGATCAGCCGGATCCGATCCGACAAACCGGCCGCGGAGGCCGACCGCATCGCCACACTCGTCGCCATGGCGACCTGAGGCTTGCCAGCCGGGGCGTGCGGGGGCAGTCATGGCGCGGGGGCGGGCGCATGGACAATCCAAGAACCAAGATCATCCTTTTCCTGGCGTTGACGTTCGTTCTGAGCGCCATCACCTGGGTGCCAATCATCCGCGCCGGCGACATCATGGCGGGCGACGGGCTGTACATATTGGCGACCATGTGGAGTCCGGCGGTGGCGGCGATCCTGACCCGGCTGATCACCCAACGCAATGCCCGCGGCATGGGCTGGATCCCGCGACCGCCGCGCCTGCTCGGCCTCGCCTACATCCTGCCGGTCCTCTACGCCTTGCCGGTCTATCTCCTCGCCTGGGGCAGCGACCTGGGCGAGCTCAACCCGTCGCAATGGTCGGTCATCCCCGACGCCTCGCCGGCGGTCGGGCTGCTGATGATCGCGACCATCGGCGCGCTGACCGGGCTGGTTTCGGCGACCGGCGAGGAGATCGGCTGGCGCGGCTTGCTGGTACCCGAGCTGGCCAGGCTGACCAGCTTCCGCAACGTCGCACTCATCTCCGGCGCGGTCTGGGCCGCGTGGCACATGCCGCTGATGATCTTCGCCAATTATCGCGGCGAGGGCACGCCGATGCTGTTCAGCCTCACCTGTTTTGCGGTGATGGTCATTGGCCTAGCGGTGATCATGGCCTGGCTTACCCTGAAAAGCCGCAGCCTGTGGCCGGCCGCCATCCTGCACGCGACCCATAATCTGTTCGTCCAGGCGGTGTTCGACGGCGCCACCATCGAGGGGCCGAGCGCGAATTGGCTGACCGGCGAATTCGGCGTCGGCCTGGCCGTCACCATCGCCATCGCCGCCTGGCTGCTGATCCGCTTCGGCGGCCTGCCCCACCCCATTGGAGAAGCCCCCCATGCATAAATTGCTCTGCGTCGCGCTCGCCGCGCTGGCATCGACCGGCGCCTCGGCGGAAACTTACGCCATCCAGGCCGGGCGTCTGATCGTCGATGCGGCGAAGCCAGCGCTCGGCCCGTCGACCGTCATCGTCGAGAATGGGCGGATTGCCCGCATCGAGGACGGCGCCACGGCTCCGGTTGGGGCAACCGTGGTCGACATGCGATCCAAGACCGTCATGCCGGGCCTCATCGATGCCCATGTCCATTTGACCAGCGATCCCGGCACGCCCTTCTGGCGCGAGGCCATCGACCCGCCG
>JAKFFL010000092.1:0-3415 GCA_036675225.1 Sphingomonas sp.
GGGAATGAACAAGCAGGATCTCATCGGCCAGGTCGCCGACCGCGCGGGGCTTAGCCGTTCCGATACGGCGCGAGCGGTCGAGACGATGCTGGAGGTCATCACCTCGGCGCTGAAGCGCGGGGACGAGGTCCGGCTGGTTGGATTCGGCAATTTCTCGGTCACCCGCCGCAAGGCGTCGACCGGGCGCAACCCGCGCACCGGCGAACCGATGCAGATCAAGGCCAGCTCGCAGCCCAAATTCCGCCCCGGCAAGATCCTCAAGGACGCGGTTCAGTAGGAACTGGACTCGTCGGCGGCGCCTGACTATCGGCACCGATCCGGCCAGGCGTGGGCGCGTAGCTCAGCGGTAGAGCACACCCTTCACACGGGTGGGGTCACAGGTTCAATCCCTGTCGCGCCCACCACGCCAATCCAGCCCTTGCCGCGGCCCCGATCCAGCGCTTAATCTCCCGTCAAATCATCGGTTTAGACGGGATGCGAATGGTTGCCCCAGTTATGATGACAGGCGTCCTTCTGGCCCTGGCGTGGTCGTCGGCGGCCATGGCGCAACCCGCGGGTGGAAAGTCGCCGTCGTTCGAGCAGAAAGTGGTGGCCATCCTCAATGCCGGCGGCACGGCGGACAATGTCCAGTCGCGGCTCGCCCGGGTCGCCAGCGAAGCGGCGCTGACGCGCGACCAGGCCGTCGCCATCGACGCCCTGCGAACTTTGGTCCGAAGCAAGGTTGGAACCAAAGGCCCGTCGCTGGCGGAGGCGGAGGCGTTCGCCGCCCGCAACCCCGGCTCGCCCGCCGCCGCGATCCTCACGGCCGAAGCCGCGGTCGCCAACGACCAGCCGCAACGCGGCGCCGACACGCTGATCGCCCTGGCGGCGCGCGCGGGACCGTTGGTGCAGCTGGTGTCGCCCACGACCGTGTCCAAGCTCGCCGACGCGCTCGACAATGATGGCGACAAGTCGCGGACGGCGGCGCTCGCCACGGCGCTTCTCGATGCCGGCTGGAGCCGTGGCTCGGCAAGCCTGCGCTCATATTTGGCGATGGCGGCAATCCGCGACGCGCTTGCCGCCGGGAGGAGCGAGGACGCGCGCCGCCTGCTCCGCCTCGTACGCAGCCCGGCATCGCTCCATCTGATCCTGATCGACAACCGCATGGCCGAGCTGCGCGGCGATATATTGCAGCCGGCCGGGGCCCGACTCGAGCGCGCCTGGCGCGACTATCTGTCGCAGGCGCAGCGCGAATGGCTGGAACGCGGCGATGCCTTGTCGGCCTCGGCTTTCGCCGAGGCGCTGAAGCAGGCCAACCGCCCCGAATTGCTGGTCGACGCCTTCATGGCCAGGTTCATGCGCGGCTATAATTGCCCGACCGACCTGGTCGCCCGCACGGTCGCCGCCGACCTTGCCGACAGTCTGGTGAAAATCGGCCGCTGGTCCAGGGCGCAGGACGTCATCCGCCGCTCCGGCGGGATTTCGCCGCCGACCTATGCGGCGATGCTGCTCGAGCGCGGCGAGTTCGGGCAGGCCGGGTCCTTGTTCGAAAGGGCGTTGAAGGCGGCCGACCAACCGACCGACAAGGCCGAGGAAAAGGGCCTTGCCTGGCTGCGGGCCGCCGCCGCCTGCACGGCTTTCCGCGGCGGCAAAGCCGCGGCGCCCTTGCCCGATCCGGCCTTGCTGGATGTCTCGGCGCGGCTGTTCGTCCTGCTGTGCATGGATCGCTCCGGCGATGCCCGGGCGGCGCTGGTCGCCGCTTTGGCCGATGAGGACGAACGGGCGGATGCGCTCCGCTGGGTCCAGCCGTTCATCGGCCCGGCCGAACACAGCAAGTTCCGGACGGAGATGAATGGCCGGATCCGGGCGCTTCAGCGCGATCCGGCCGTGGTCGAGACGGTCAACCGCTACGGCACTATCCTCGATTGGCCCTTGACCGCGGCGGTGCCCGGGCCCGGACTTCTATCCGCGACAAGGGCTCGGCCCTGGCAATGCGGCGATCAGTCGGACTGGGAGATGGCGCCGCCGCAACCCGAGACGATCCGGCTGCCGGACAGCGAGACTGGCGGCTAGTCCAGGTACCCCGGCTGGAAGCTGGCGACGCGGCGCATTTCGGGCCAGTCCTGGAAGAAGATCTCGCGGCCTTCGCGGCGGATCAGGCCCTGCCGCTCAAGGTCGGCGAACACCCGGTTGACGTTGACCGAGGTCTGGCCGGTAATGTCGGCGATCTGCTGCTGGGTGAACGGGTTGACCATCGATTCATGGCCGACGTCGATGCCGCTGCGGGTCGCGGTCTCGCACAGAAGATGCGCGACGCGGGCGGTGGAATCGCGGCGGCCGCAATTGACCAGCCATTCGTAGCCGATCGCCTCGTTGCGCTGGACCAGCCGCCAGAAGAAGCGCGCCATTTCCGGATTTTTCTCGACGATCGGATCGAAGTCCTCGGCCTTGCCGACCATCAGCTCGCTCTTGACGATGGCCTGGACGCCATAGCCGGCGGCGCCTTCGCGCGGCAGGATGCCCTCGCCCGGAAAGCGCAAGGCGACGATCTGCCGCCGCCCAGACCCGTCCGGCTTGTATTTGGACAGGATTCCAGATTTGACGAACATGACTTCGTTGCGGGCCACGCCGGGCTCCCGGAAGGGACGGCGGGGATCGACCTGGACGGTGCGATGCGGCATGGCGTCGAGCAGGGCGGCAAGCTCGGGCGCAAGACCAGCCCTGATCAGCGTCTCCTTTAACGAAACGCTGGCCCGCCCATGTATGCTTTCGGCGCGACTCGCCATTAGCGCGCACCCTCCCATTTGAGCCTTGCGCCTGTGCCCGTCGTTGCGCAAGCCATATGATTTGCTCCTTTAACCGGCTTTAGTCCGGACTACGGACCATGCCGTCCGGAGCGCCTCGACGGCGCTGTCGATGGCGGCTCCGTCGAGCGCCACCGCCGACTTGAGGTCCGGCGGCCCCGGCCAACCCTGGTCGACGAGGGCGATGCCGGCCAGGTCGCGGCTCCCCGAATAGCGCGGAATGACGTGGAAATGGACATGGGGATCGACCATCATCAGCATCAAATAATTGATCCGTTCGTAGGCGATCTGGGCAGCCAGCGTCGCCTCGATGTCGGCCACTATTAGGCCCTGTTCGATGAATGCCTCCTGAGGAAGCATTCCATAGGCGGTAGCCTCGCTTCTGGCGGCGAGGATCAGGGAGCCGGCGGTGACCTGTTGCGGCCTCAGCAGGACCATCCAATGCTCATAGATGCGCACAACCGTCCGGGGGTGCCCGAACTTGATAATGGTGGCGTTGACCATGGCTGCCTCGCTTGCCTTCCTGGACCCCCGCCCTTAAGGAGCGCGCGCGCCTAAACCAAGGTGCAATGGCGATCGTAGCTCAGCTGGTTAGAGCACTGGTTTGTGGTACCAGGGGTCGCGGGTTCAAG
>JAKFFL010000112.1:0-3411 GCA_036675225.1 Sphingomonas sp.
GTCGGGCGAGGAGCAGGGGCTGCTCGGCGGCAAGATCCTCGCCGAATACGCCAAGAAGCAGGGCTGGAACGTCATCGCCAATTTGAACAACGACATCGTCGGCAACAGCTGCGGCTCCGACGGCGTCTGCAACGACAAACTGGTCCGCGTGTTCTCGGAAGGCCCGCGCTGGCAGGGGCGCGAAGATTTGGCCGCGCGGCAGCGCAGCCTCGGCGGCGAGAATGACGCGCCGGGCCGCAATGTCTCGCGGTTCGTCGACAGCCTCGCCGACCGGCTGGGCATCGGCCTCGACGTCATGCAGATCTGGCGCAACGACCGCTTCGGCCGCGGCGGCGACCATACCGAGTTTTTGAACGCCGGCTTCCCGGCCGTCCGCTTCTCGGTCGCGGTCGAGAATTACAACCAGCAGCACCAGGACCTGCGGGTCGAAAAGGGCGTCGAATATGGCGACACCATCGACAAGATGGATTTCCCCTATTTGGAGAAAGTGACCAAGCTGAATGTCGCTGCATTGGCCGCCATCGCCAGCGCCCCGCCGCCACCGGAGCCGACCGCCGAGGGCGCGGTGAGCACGGATACGACGGTGAGTTGGCGGGATTACGCGAACGCGCGGACCTTCACCGTGAAATGGAGGCGAACCGACGCGAACGTATGGCAGGAGTCTCGCGCCTTTTCCGTCGAGGAGGCAAAATGTTTCGTAATCGTGCCCGAGAGAGGTGCTCCTGAAGGTTCGCGGCTTCACACGATTTGCAAGGTTGTTTTGCCCCATATCCGCGTCGACGACTGGGTGTTCGGCGTCTCCTCGGTCAGCAAGGATGGCTGGGAAAGCCCGGTCGCCTCGGCCGTCCCCGGCGGCGCCTTCAAGCCGTACGTGCCGCCGGCGGAAGAGAATAAATAGTGTGCCCCTGCGAAGGCAGGGGCCCAGTCCGGCGAAGCCGCCTGAGCGCTTCGCGCGTCTGGGCTCCCGCCTTCGCGGGAGCACGGCGATGACGCGCGGCGCGGCGTTCGACACCGACCAGCCGACCGCCGAGCGCCCGCTGGCCGGCATCGCCCTGCGGCTGCTGACGGCGCTGCTGCTGGCGCTGATGTTCGCGCTGGTGAAGCTGGCGGCGACGCGCGGCGTCCACGTCGTCGAGAGCCTGTTCTATCGCCAGATCGGCTCGGCCGCTTGCGCCATCGGCCTGGTTGCAGCCGGGCCCGGCTTCGCCTCGCTGCGGACGCGCCGCATCGGCGCGCATGTCGGGCGAATGGCGCTTGGCGTCACCGCCATGGCGCTCAACTTCCTCGCCATGATCCTGCTGCCACTGGCCGAGGCGACGGCGATCGGCTTTTCGGTGCCGATCTTTGCGATCGTGCTGGCGGCGGTGGTGCTTGGCGAGCCGACCGGCCGCTGGCGCTGGGGCGCGGTCGCGGCGGGGTTTGCCGGCGTGCTGCTCATCGTCCAGCCCGGTTCGGGCGAGGTGCCGCTGGGCGGGGCCTCGGTCGCATTGGTCGCGGCATTGCTCACCGCCGCCGTGACCATCGTCATCCGCCGCCTGGGCGCCACCGAGCGGGCCACGACGACCGTCTTCTGGTTCGCGGTCAGCTCGCTGGTGCCGCTCGGCCTGCTGATGCTGGTTTTTGGCGGCGCGCATGACGCAGCGACCTGGGCAATCCTTGGCGTCATGGCGCTTGCCGGCGGCCTGGCGCAGCTGACGCTGACCAGCGCGCTGCGGCTGGCACCGGTCGCGCTGGTGATGCCGATGGACTATACCAGCCTGCTCTGGGCGACCTTGCTCGGCGCCTGGTTGTTCAGCGAATTGCCGACGCCCTGGACATGGGTCGGCGCGCCGGTGATCATCTTGAGCGGCCTCGTCATCGTCTGGCGGGAACATCGGCTGGCACGGCGCGCTGCAGTGTCGGCGTCACTGTCCGATTAGGAGGATCATGCCCCGCAAACCTGCATCCGGCTTGCCCACGCGCCAGCAGATCCTCGACTTCATTGCTTCGTCCGGCCAGCCGGCGGGCAAGCGCGAGATCGGGCGGGCGTTCGGGCTGTCGGGCCATGACAAGATCCTGCTCAAGGCGCTGCTCAAGGACATGGCCGACGAGGGGCTGATCGACTCATCGCCCGGCCGCGCCTTCCACAAGGCCGGCGGCGTGCCCAAGGTGACGGTGCTGCGGGTGGCGCAGATCGACGATGGCGGCAATGTCTGGGCGGTGCCGGAGCAATGGCATGCCGACACGCCCGCCCCGAAGCTGCGGGTGATCGAGCGCGGCAAGCGCTCGGCGCTTGGCCTCAACGACCGCATCCTGGCGCGGACCGAGGAGCGCGGGCAGGGCCATGTCGCAATGCCGATGAAGAAGCTCGCGCGCGCCGCCGAGCTGGTGCTGGGCGTCGTGCGGCAGGAAGGCGACCGCTGCTGGCTGACCCCGGTCGAGAAGAAGGAGCGGCGCGAGCTGCCGATCTCGGACCTGAAGGACGCACAGCCCGGCGACCTGGTGTTGTGCGAGCCGTCGGGCCGGCCCCCGCGGGTGACGGCGCGGGTCGATGCCGTGCTCGGCGACCCGTTCGCACCGCGAAGCTTCTCGCTGATCGCTATCCACAAGCACGGCCTGCGCGATGTCTTCAAGGACGAGGCGATCGCCGAGGCCAAAAGGGTAGCGAAGCAGCCGCTTGGGCAGGATCGCGAGGACCTCACGCACCTCCCCATCGTCGCCATCGACCCCGCCGACGCCCGCGACCATGACGACGCCATCTGGGCGAGCCCACGCGACGACGGCGGGTTCAACGCGATCGTCGCCATTGCCGACGTCAGTTTCTACGTCCGCCCCGGCAGCGAGCTCGACAAGGAAGCCCGCGACCGCGGCAACAGCGTCTATTTCCCGGATCGGGTGGTGCCGATGCTGCCCGAGGAATTGTCAGCCGACATCTGTTCGCTGAAGCAAGGCCAAATTCGCGCCGCCATGGCCTGTCACCTGCATGTCGGTCCGGACGGGGCGCTGAAAAGCTGGCGTTTCACACGCGCTAAGATTTGTGTCGTTGCAAACATTGCCTATGAAGATGCACAAGCGGCGATCGACGGGACGCCCGGCCTGGTCGATCCGCAAGTCGTTGAAAAGGCGCTGAAACCGCTCTGGGCTTGCTGGAAAGCCCTGCTCGCCGCGCGCAACAGGCGCGAGCCGCTCGAGCTCGACATTCCCGAGCGCCGAGTCATGCTCGACGAAAAAGGCCGCATCCTCTCGGTCGCCGCCCGCGAGCGGCTCGATGCCCATCGGCTGGTCGAGGATTACATGATCGCCGCCAACGTCGCCGCCGCCAAGGCGCTGGAGGCGAAGAAGGCGCCGGTCATGTACCGCGTCCACGAATCGCCGGGGCGCGAGAAACTGGTTGCGCTCAAGGAATTCCTGGCGACCTTCGGCCTCGAGTTC
>JAKFFL010000090.1:0-3389 GCA_036675225.1 Sphingomonas sp.
GCCCTCTTGGCAATCCCGTCGAATTGCTCGGGATCGACAGGGGGCCGAAGCTGGGCGGCCTGATCATGACATTGTCGCGGCCATTGCCGGGCTGCGGATGTCGGCCTAGCCCCTTGGTCTGTCCGGGCAGGCCAGTTCGTCGAAAAGCCGGTGATGACAATCCTGCGTTCAGCCGCGCCTCGCCACAGGCGGGGCAATCCTGCTGTTTGCCAAAGGTTGTTCCGTCCAATGCCCCGCCTGTTTGTTCTGCTGCTTGCCAGCGCCGCCGCCTTCCCGGCCGCCGCGCAAACCGCCGAGCCCGCCGCTACCGCCGCCGATCCGGCCGAGACGCAGGCCGTTGAGCCCGTCGAGGACGATCTCTATGGCGAGGAGGAAGCGTCCGACGAGGCGATCGTCGTCGTCGGCCAGCGCGACCCGCGCGGCGTCATTGGCGACATCCCGCCGGAGGATACGCTCGATGCCCGCGACATTCGCGCCACCGGCGCGACCAACATCGACGAGCTGCTCGACGCGCTCGCCCCGCAGATCGGCAGCGCGCGTGGCCGCGAAGCCGGCGGCCGCCCCGTCATGCTCCTCAACGGGCGCCGCATTTCCGGCTATCGCGAGCTTCGCGACATTCCCCCCGAAGCCATCGAGAAGATGGAGATCCTGCCCGAAGAAGTGGCGCTGAAATATGGCTACAAGGCCGATCAAAGGGTGGTGAATTTCATCCTGCGCAACCGCTTCCGCTCGACCGTGACCCGCGCTGATGGAGCAGTAGCGACCGAGGGCGGCTATGCCGGCGCTTTGGCCGATGTCTCCCGGCTGATGATCAACCGCGGCGGCCGCACTACCTTTAACGTCCGCGCCGAAGCCAACAACCGCCTCGACGAGGACGAGCGCGACATTGACTTGCAGGACCCCGATTCGCTGGATCCCGATCCGCGCCCGTTCCGCAGCCTGCTCGGTCAGCGCCGGCTGGTGCGCGGCAGCGCCATCGTCAATCGCACGATCCTTGGCGACGTCTCGGCCACCGCCAATGGCGAACTCGAATATAGCGACGGCCGCTCGGGTCTCGGGCTCGACGAGTTCGATCCGCTGCGGCGCGACAGCAACAATCGCGCGGCGCGCATCGGCCTTGCCCTCAACGGCGATGCCGGCCGCTGGCGCTGGTCGAGCACCGGCAATGCCGAATGGGCGCGCAGCGAAACCTTCACCGATCGCCGGGACGATTTCACCGACAAGTCGCTGACGACCCGCGCCAGCGGCAATCTCGATGGAACGGCGAGCGGCCCGTTGTTCAAGCTGCCCGCCGGCGACGCCAGCGCCACGCTCAAGCTGGGCGTCGACGGATCGAGCCAGGACAACGAGCGCCGGCGCCTTGGCCTGCGTTTCGATAACGAGCTCGACCGCACCCGCGGCGTCGCCGGGATCAACCTCGACTTGCCGGTTTCGCGGCGCAACCGTGGCTTCGCCGCGCTCGGTAATCTGACGCTCAACGCCAATGCGGAGGTCGAGCAATATTCGGACTTCGGCACGCTCACCACCATCGGCGCCGGCGCCAACTGGTCGCCGGTCGACCGGCTCAATTTCATCGCCAGTTGGACGAGGGGGGAAGGCGCCCCCTCGGTCACCCAGCTCGGCGAGGTGATCCTCGAAACGCCCGATACGCCAGTTTTCGATTTCACCACCGGCGAGACCGTACTGGTCACCCAGGTCACTGGCGGCAACCCCGACCTCGCGTCCGATCGCCGCAACGTGCTGAAGCTTGGCGGCAATTGGAAGCCGTGGGCGGAAACCGACCTGCGAATTCGCGGCGAATATGTCCGCTCGACGCTCGACAACCCGATTTCCAGCTTTCCCGGACCGAGCCCGGCACTGGAGGCCGCCTTCCCGGAGCGATTCCTGCGCGATGGCAGCGGCACCTTGGTCCGCATCGACGTCCGGCCGGTCAATTACGACCGGGCGCGGCGCGACACGGTCCGCTGGGGGATCGATTTCTCCAAGCCATTGCGATCAGCCCGACCGAGCGAGGCGCAGATCGCTGCGCTGCGCTCGCGCTTTGCCCGGCCAGGCGGGCAGCAGGCCGCTCCCGCCGGACAAGTCACGAGCGATGGCGCGCCGCCGCCGCCAGGCGAAGCGGCCGCATCTGGGTCCGGCTCGCCCCCTTCCGGCCTACCGGCGGCCGACGAGGGGGATCGCGCGCCCAGGGCCGGTACCGGCCGGGGCTTCGGCGGTGGTCGGTTTGGCGGACGCGGCGGCGGCGAGCGCGGGCGGTTGACCTTCTCCTTCACCCATACGCTCAACCTGGTCGACGAAGTAACCATCCGTCCCGGACTGCCGGAGCTCGATTATCTCGATGGCGACGCCGTCAACTCGCTTGGCGGCCGTCCGCGCCATGAGGTCGAGGGCCGGGCCGGCTGGTCCAATAACGGCCTCGGCGCACGGCTGTCTGCCAACTGGCGCAGCGGCACCAGGGTCGAGGGCGGAGAGAGTGGCGACCTGCGCTTCTCGCCGCTGGCGACATTCGACCTGCGCCTGTTCGCCAACCTCGGCGAGCGTTTCGCCCTGGTCTCGAAGCACCCCTGGCTGATCGGCAGCTCGGTCCGGCTGGACATTGACAATCTGTTCGACAGCAAGCCCAAGGTCCGCGATGCCTTGGGCGACGTGCCCTTCAGCTACCAATCCGACCTGCTCGACCCGCGTGGCCGGACGGTGACGATCAGCTTCCGCAAACTGTTCCTGCCGCAGCGCTTCCGCGGCCGGACACAGCGGTAAATTCCTCCCCGGCAGTTGCTGGGGAGGGGAACCTGCTTCAACGCTTCCGCCCGCGCTCCAGGGCTTCCTCGATCACCCGATAGGCGTCGTCGCGCCCGCCCCAGGTGCCGACCCGGACCCATTTCTCGGGCTCCAGGTCCTTATAGTGGGTGAAGAAATGCTCGATCTGCTGCAAAGTGATGGCGGGCAGATCGGCGGCTTCGCTGATATTGGCGTAATAGGGGCTGATCTTCACTTCCGGCACGGCCAGCAGTTTCTCGTCGCCGCCCGCCTCATCCTCCAGGAACAGGACGCCGACCGGCCGCGCGCGGATGACGCTGCCGCTCATCAACGGCCAGCGCGCCACCACCAGGCAATCGAGCGGGTCGCCGTCGCCGCACAGGGTCTGGGGGATGAAGCCGTAATTGGCCGGATAGCGCATCGAAGTGTGCAGGATGCGGTCGACGAACAAGGCGCCGCTTTGCTTGTCGAACTCATATTTGACCGGGTCGCCGCCGATCGGCACCTCGATCAGCACGTTGAGGCTGCGCGGCGGATCGTCGCCGGCGGGAATCAGGTCGATGTTCATGATGGCACGAGCCCGTAAACCTCGGCCGCTTTGCTGCAAACGCAAAAGTGTGCATGGGAGCGAC
>JAKFFL010000186.1:0-3315 GCA_036675225.1 Sphingomonas sp.
ACGTTCATCGTCATCGCCCTCATGTTCTCCGCGATCACCATGGTCATCTGGCAGGGCGCGATCGACGTCTCGGCGGGACGGATCACCGGCGGCACGATCGCCGCTTTTGTACTCTACGGCGGCCTGCTCGCCGGCGCCTTCGGGGCCCTGTCGGAAGTCTATGGCGACCTGCTGCGGGCCGCCGGTGCCGCCGAGCGCCTCAACGAGCTGCTGGTCGCCGAGCCAAGCATCAAGGCGCCCGCCATGCCGACGCCCTTGCCCGAGCCTGCCAATGGCGTGCTCGAGTTCCGCGGCGTCGAGTTCCGCTACCCGACCAGGCCGGACGTCTCGGCCCTGCACGATTTCTCGCTCGCCGTCCGGCCCAACGAGAAATTGGCGGTGGTCGGCCCCTCGGGCGCCGGCAAGTCGACCATCTTCCAGCTCGCCCAGCGCTTCTATGACCCGGCGGCCGGCAGCATCCTCATTGACGGCGTCGATCTGCGCGACGCCGATCCCGCCGATGTGCGCGGCCGAATCGCCATGGTGCCGCAGGAAACCGTGATCTTCGCCGCCTCGGCGCGTGACAATCTGCGCTACGGCAATTGGGACGCGTCCGAGGACGAGCTGTGGGAGGCGGCGCGCGACGCCAATGCCGAGGCGTTCCTACGCGCGCTTCCCGACGGGCTCGACACCTTCATGGGTGAAAGCGGCGCCCGGCTATCGGGCGGCCAGCGCCAGCGGATCGCCATCGCCCGTGCATTGCTGCGTCGCGCGCCTTTGCTCCTGCTCGACGAAGCGACCAGCGCGCTCGACGCCGAAAGCGAGAAATTGGTCCAGGACGCGCTCGAGCGCCTGATGGAACAGCGCACGACGATCATCATCGCCCACCGGCTGGCCACCGTCCGCGCCGCCGACCGCATCATCGTTCTCGACCAGGGCCGGATCGTCGAGGAAGGCACGCACGCCAACCTGAGCGCCGCCGACGGCCTCTACGCCCGCCTCGCCCGCCTCCAGTTCGAAGGCATGGCCGCTTAGGCTTGCATCCGTGGCCTTTTCAGGGCCGTATCCGGGGGCCATGATCTTCCTCCTCGCCTATCTCGGCGGCGTCCTTACCATCCTCAGCCCGTGCATCCTGCCGGTGCTGCCGTTCGTCTTCGCCCGCGCCGACCGACCATTTGTGAAGAGCGGGCTACCGCTGCTGCTCGGCATGGCATTGAGCTTCGCCGCCATCGCCAGCCTGGCCACGGTCGGCGGTGGCTGGGTGGTGGAGGCCAACCGCATCGGGCGCGCGATCGCGCTCATCCTGTTCGCCGCCTTCGCCCTGCTGCTCATCTTCCCGAAGCTGTCCGACCGGGCGATGCAACCGCTGGTCAGGCTTGGCGAACGCCTGTCGGGGCCTGGCCGGAGCGAGGGGCTCGGTGGCTCGCTCCTGCTCGGCCTCGCCACCGGCCTGCTGTGGGCACCGTGCGCCGGGCCGATCCTCGGCCTGATCCTGACCGGCGCTGCTTTGTCGGGGGCCAATCCCAGCACCATCCTGCTGCTGCTCGCCTATGCGCTCGGCGCCGCGACCTCGCTGGCACTGGCGCTGCTGGTCGGCGGCCGCCTGCTCGGGGCGATGAAGCGCTCGCTCGGCGTCGGCCAGGGGATTCGGCGGGTGTTCGGGATCCTCGTCCTTGCTGCCGTCGTCGTCATCGCGCTCGGGCTCGACACGCGGTTGCTGACGCGCCTGTCCGCCGGCCAGACCAATGCCGTCGAGTCCGGCCTGGCCCGCATCCTCGGCCTCGACGACGAGATGCCGGGCACAGGCGGAAGCACCGGGCTGAGGGACGAAGGGCCCCTGCCCGCGCTCGATGGCGCCGTCGCCTGGCTCAACTCGCCGCCGCTGACCCGCGAACAACTGCAGGGCAAGGTCGTCCTCGTCGATTTCTGGACCTACAGCTGCATCAACTGCATCCGCGCCATCCCGCATGTCCGGGCGCTCCACGAACGCTATGCCAGGGATGGGCTGGTGGTGATCGGCGTGCACACGCCGGAATTCGCCTTCGAACGTGATGTTCGCAATGTTCAACGGGCGGTCAGCGACTTCGCCATCCGCTACCCGGTCGCGATCGACAATCACTGGGCGATCTGGCGCGCTTTTTCCAACCGCTACTGGCCGGCACAATATCTGGCCGACGCCAATGGCCGTATCCGCTACCATCATTTCGGCGAAGGCGGCGAGGCCGCGACCGAGGCCGCGGTCCGCGCCCTGCTGGTCGAGGCCGGCCAGGCACCGGCAATGCCGATGGCCCGCGCCGAAGTGAAAGGCGCCAGCGTCGCCGCCAATTTCGCCGAGATTGCTACCCGCGAAAC
The DNA here is from genome assembly GCA_036675225.1 of Sphingomonas sp. Classification (GTDB taxonomy): domain Bacteria; phylum Pseudomonadota; class Alphaproteobacteria; order Sphingomonadales; family Sphingomonadaceae; genus Sphingomicrobium. The sequence continues at coordinate 2,332 of JAKFFL010000186.1, forward strand.
CTATCTCGGCTTCGCCCGCGCCGCGAACTTCGTTTCGCCCGGCGGCTTTATTCAGGGCAAGCCTGCCGCCTACGCCATCCCGCCAGGTCTGGCGCTCGGCCAATGGGCCTATGGCGGGCGCTGGACCGTCGAAGCCCAGCGCGGCCGTCTTGAGGCGCTGGGCGGACGCATCACCATCCGCTTCAAGGCCCGCGACCTGCATCTGGTGCTGGGCAGCCCCGACGGACGGCCGATCCGCTTCCGGGTGACGCTGGACGGCATGGCGCCGGGCGTCGACCACGGCCTCGACGTCGACGCCGCCGGCAACGGCCGGGTCACCGGCCACCGCCTCTACCAGCTCGTGCGTCACAAGGCCGGGGCCAGGGAAAGGACGTTCACCATCACCTTCCTCGACCCCAGGGCCGAGGCCTACGCCTTCACCTTCGGGTGAGAGCGCAAAACAAAAAAGCGGCCCGTTGCCAGGCCGCCCCTCTGCATCTGATCGGCTGGGCCGGTCAGAAGGCTTCCATATAGGCCTCGTTGCCGACGAACCCCATTTTCTCGACACGCGCCTTCTTGGTCACGGCAAGCACCTCGTCGACCAGGCCGTACGAAGCGTCCGGCTCGGGCTGCAGGTGCAGCTCGGGGATCGGGTTCATCTGCTGCGAGACGTCCAGATACTGACGCAGCTGCGCCAGGTTGAGCGGCGTGCCGTTCCACAGGATCGCGCCGGCCTGGGTGATGACAACCCGGTTCTTGATCGGGTCGACCGGCGGCGGCTGGTCGGTCGGCTGGTTGACCGGCAGGTCGAGCTTCACCGCGTGGCTCTGGATGGGAATGGTGATGATGAACATGATGAGCAAGACCAGCATGACGTCGATAAGCGGCGTCGTGTTGATCTCCATCATCGGTTCGCCTTCAGCATTGTCGCTGACAGTCTGCATCGACATGGCGATTGGCTCCTGGCGTTAGAGGCGAGTGGTGATGCCGCCGGCGGGCGGCTCG
>JAKFFL010000208.1:0-18574 GCA_036675225.1 Sphingomonas sp.
CGCGGCTGGGACGGCATTGGCAGCTTGGCGATAAAGCCAAGGACGACGGCGTCATTCTTCTCGTCGCGCCCAACGAAAAGAAGGTTCGAATCGAGACCGGCTACGGTGCCGAAGGCGTGTTGCCCGATATCCTGGCCGGCCGGATCATTCGCAATACGATCGTGCCGCGGTTCAAGGCCGGCGACATGGCCGGCGGAATCATGGCTGGCGCCGATGCAATCATCCAGCAATTGTCGTTGCCGCCCGAAGAAGCGCAGCTCCGCGCCGACCAGGCGAAAGCCAATGCGGCGCAGCGGGATGACGACATCAGCTTCACGCCCTTCGTCATCTGGTTCCTGATCATCCTGTTCGTTATCCTGTCGATGGTCCGTCGCATGAGCGGCCGGCGTTATCGCGGCAGGGGTTCAAAGTCCGGGCGCCGACGTGGCGGGCTCGATGCCGGTGACGTCGCCGTCATCCTGTGGGGCCTCAACGCCCTCACCAATTCGCGCGGGCGCGGCGGCTGGGGAGGCGGCGGCGGCTTTGGCGGCTTTGGCGGCGGCGGGGGCGGTGGCTTCGGCGGTTTCGGTGGCGGCGGCTCATTCGGCGGCGGTGGGGCGTCCGGATCATGGTGACCAGGCTCAGCGACGCCGACCATCAACGGGTCAGCGCGGCGATTGCCGCCGCCGAAGGCAGCACGGCCGGCGAAATCGTCGCAGTCGTTACCGACACGAGCGATGCCTATCACGATGTCGCGCTCCACTGGGCAGTTCTGGTGCTGATCGCGGTGCTGGCCTGGGCGGCCGCCTGCCCGGCGTGTCTCGAATGGGCGCGCGATATCGTGCTCGGCGGCTGGCGGGCCGAGCCGAGCTTGCGCGAGTTGTTGACGTTCCTGATGATCCTGGCCGTCGCCAAGTTCACCGTCGTGCTGCTGATTCTCAAATATATGCCGCTGCGTCTGGCGCTGACGCCGGGCGCGACCAAGACGCGGCGGGTGCGGCGGCGGGCGCTGGGTGTGTTCAAGGCGGCGGCGGAACGGCGCACCGCCGGCCGCACCGGCATCCTCATCTATCTGTCGATGGGCGAGCACCGCGCCGAAATCATCGGTGACGAAGCGATCACATCAGTGACCACCCCGGAAACCTGGGGCGAGGCGATGGCCGACCTGGTCGCGCATGTGAAGCAGGGCCGGATCGCCGACGGCATGGTCGCCGCCATCGAGGACATTGGCGTCGTGCTTGCCGAGCAGTTCCCGCGTTCCGCCGCCGACAAGAACGAAATTCCGGACAAGCTCATCGAGCTATGACCGACGATCGACTGAGCGACCCGCCCGAGGTTCAATGGCAAGGCAAATACATCCGCATCGTCACCCGCGGCGGCTGGGAATATGTTGAGCGCTGCGGCGGAGTCGGAGCGGTCGTCATCCTCGCCGAGACGGATGGCAAAATCATCCTCATCGAGCAATCGCGCGTGCCGCTGGGCGGGCGTATCTGCCTGGAATTGCCGGCCGGCCTGGTCGGCGACGAGGATGACAAGAGCGTCGAGGAGACTGCGGTCAAGGAGCTGGAGGAGGAGACCGGCTTCACGGCGGACAGGATCGAACGGCTCGGCGAATATTTCAGCTCGCCTGGCATGGTCGCCGAGGGCTTCCATTTGGTCCGCGCCCACGGCGTCCGGCCGTGCGGGACGCCGGTCGAGGAGGGCATCGCGGTGCACCTGGTCGAGCGCCAGCGGATTGCGGGGTTCGTCGAGGAGCGCCGGGCGGCCGGCTCGGCGGTCGACGTCAAATTGCTGCTGCTGCTGGCTGGCTCCATCATTTAGTCGAGGCGTCCGGCCGTTCATCGACGGGCAAGTTGCGGCAGGTTCAGCCGCTCTCCTATAGAGCCGCGCGAAATGTCCTTAACCGGGAGTGGGATGAATGAAGGCGATTTTGATGGCGGGCGCGGCTGCGCTGGCGATGGCGGCGACGGCAATGCCGGCGACCGCGGCGGACACGGCGGCGGCGGATTCGGCGTCGGCCAGCGTGGCTGTTCCCACCAATGTGCTGCTGGCCGACTGGAAGGGCCCCTATGAAGGCGTTCCGCCCTGGGACCAGGTCGAGCCGGAACAGTTCGACGAGGCGATCCAGTTCGCCATCGACGATCTCAAGCGGGAATCTGCCGCGATCGTCAACAACCCGGCGCCGCCGACCTGGGAAAACACCATCGACGCGGGCGAGAAGGCTGGCGAGCGGATCAGCAACGTCCTGTCGGTGTTCTCGGTCATGACCGACAATATGTCGAACGACGCCTATGTCGCGCTCGACAAGAAATGGTCGCCAAAGCTGTCGGCTGCGTTCGACGAGATCCGGCTCAACCCGAAGCTCTTCCAGCGGGTCGAGGCACTCTACAACCAGCGTGACTCGCTCGGCCTCGATGCCAAGCAGAAGCGCCTGCTGACCCGCGAATATGAGGGGCTGGTGCGCAACGGCGCCAAGCTCAGCGAAGCGCAGAAGGCGCAGTTGACACAGTTCAACCAGCAGCTGTCGACCAACTTTGCCGAGTTCAACTCGCGGCTGCTGGCCGACGAGGGCACCTTTACCCAGGCAACCGAGGCCGAAATGGCCGGCGTCCAGCAGGACGTGAAGGATGCGGCCGCCGCCGTCGCCAAGGCCAAGGGTCTTCCCGCCGGCACTTATGCCATCCGCAACACGCGCTCGGCGGTGGAGCCGGTGCTGAGTTTCGGCACCGACCGCGCTTTGCGTGAGAAGGTGTGGCGCGCGTTCGTCAATCGCGGCGATAATAAGGATGCCAACGACACCAATGCGATCATCGCCAAGATCGTCAAGCTGCGCGCCGAGCGCGCCAAGCTGCTCGGCTACGAGAGCCACGCCCATTGGCGGATGCAGGACACCATGGCCAAGACGCCCGAGCGGGCGATGGACCTGATGATGCGGGTCTGGCCGGCGGCGGTGAAGCGCGTCAATGAGGAAGTCGCCGACATGCAGCCGTTTGCCAAGGCGGAAGGCGTGACCAAGGTCGAGCCTTGGGATTATCGTTATTACCAGGAGAAGGTCCGCAAGGCGAAGTACAACCTCAGCGAAGACGAGATTAAGCCCTATTTCGAGCAGTCGAACCTGCTGAAGGGCATGTTCTGGTCGGCCGAGCGGCTCTACGACCTCAAGTTCACCGAGAACACGGGCACGGTGCCGGTCTGGCAGCCGGACGTCCGCACCTTCGAGGTGACCAACGCCAAGACCGGCGACATCATCGGCCTGTTCTACCTCGACACCTATGCTCGCGAGGGCAAGAGATCGGGCGCCTGGGCGACCGGCTATCGCGATTCCTCGGGCCTGACGGGCGGCCGCCCGAAGCTGGTGTCGAACAACAACAACTTCACCAAGCCCGAGGGTGGCAAGCCGGTCCTGATCAGCCTCGACGATGCGTCGACCCAGTTCCACGAATTCGGTCATGCCATCCACGGGCTGCTGACCAAGGTCCACTACCCCTCGCTCGGCGGGTCGCAGCGCGATTTCGTCGAATATCCGAGCCAGGTGAACGAGAATTGGCTGCTGACCCGACCGGTGCTCGAGAAGTTCGCGCTCCACTACCAGACCGGCGAGCCCATGCCGGCGTCGTTGGTTGACAAGATCAAGAAGGCCGACACTTTCAATCAGGGCTTCGCCACGGTCGAATATCTGTCGTCGGCATTGGTCGACATGAAGCTTCACCTCGACCCGAATGGGGTGGTCGACGCCGACGCCTTCGAGAAGAAGGCACTGGCCGAGATCGGCATGCCCAAGGAAATGGTCATGCGGCACCGGCTGCCGCAGTTCGGCCACTTGTTCTCGTCGGACGCTTATTCGGCCGGCTATTACAGCTACCTTTGGTCGGAAACGATGGACGCCGACACCTGGGCGGCGTTCGAGGAGTCGGGCGATCCGTTCAACCGGACGATCGCTGACCGTTTCCGGACGTTCCTGCTGTCGACCGGCAACGAGACCGACCGCGCCGAGGCCTATCGCGCCTTCCGCGGCCGCGATCCGGACGTCACGGCGCTGCTCAAGCGGCGCGGGTTCCCGGTCAACTAGACCACGTCAGACCGGCAAAATTAAGCCCTCCCCGGACATCCCGGGGAGGGCTTTTCATTGGTCGCAAGATTAGCTGGCGGTTGGACTTGCAAACGTATCGATCAGCACGTCCAGCTGCGCCTGGCAGTCGTTGCGGATGAAGCTTTGCGCCAGGCCCTCGAGGCCCGCCGGCACCGGCGTGATCCAGCGCGCGGTCACGGTCGCGGCTTCGCCGCTGCCCTTGATCTGGTAGCGGCCGCCGGCGGCCACCGGCACGTCGCTCGGCCAGGAGGCGATCTTCTGGCCTTCCGCGAACTTCACCGCCGCGCTCTTTCCGGCGGCGTCGGTGACGGTGATGCGCTCAGCCGCGATCGCATTGGCGCGATAGAGGCCGAGATCGGACGGATTGGCGACGCATATATTGCCCGAGCGGGCGACATCGGCTTGCCAGACGTTGCGGCCGGCGGTGGCGCCGCTCGGCGGGCGGCGGACCGCTCCGACGCGGCTGCGGCGGTTGGTGTTCTGGCCGGTCAAGGCGGCGAGCGACGACGTCGTCGAGGCCGATGCCGAGGCCGTGGCGCTGAACTTGCCAGGCCCGCGCAAGGTGCGGGTGCCGCGCGAATCGAGCAGCGTCACGACGTCATTCGACTTGAGCGTCAGGACCTGCGCCTCCGAAACCGCCTTGCCGGCCGGATAGGCCTTCGCCGAAGGACCGGAAGACCGCACCACCAGTACTGCGGCTTCTACCACCACGGCACTCATTGCCATCGCCAGCCCGCAGCTGGCCAATACCCACTTATTCATCGTTACTTCTCCCCTAAAACGTAATGGCCTCCAGGTCCGGCCTGGAGCAGCCGGTATGCGAATCCGGACAAGGCCGGATCATCGGGACGGGCGGCGGCGATCGCCTCGATCGCGTGCAGCGATTCCTTGTCGCCGCCGTCAAACTGTTGCCACAGCCGCGTCAGCTCGACGCGCAAGTCCGCCGGCATCTCCGGTGCTGGTTCCCAAACTACAATCGGTGTCGGCCGGCCCGATAGCACGATCCGGCCCATCGGTCGAAGCACGTCGCTGTCGACTTGCTTGCGCACGTCTTCGCTGATCAGCGCGACGCTCTTCAGATATTTGTTGGCGCCTTCCAGCCTGGCGGCGGTGTTCATGGCGTCACCGAGCGCGGTGTAGCTAATGCGCCCCTCGCCGCCGAAATTGCCGACGATGGCCTCGCCGTAATGGAGGCCGACGCGGGTGCGGCCGACCATCGCCCGGTCCGGGTCGTTGTGACCGAATGTCTGGGTGAAGTTGAGCATCTCGAGGGCCGCATTGACTGCGTTCCTGCCGTCATCGGGCCGGGCGATCGGCGCCCCCCAGAAGGCGACGACGGCGTCGCCGACAAACTTGTCGATGGTGCCGCCATTGTTGAGGACGATGTCGCTCATCCCGTCGAGATAGGCATTGAGCAGCATGGCGGTCTTTTCCGCCGGAATCCGGTGGCTGAGCTCTGTGAATCCCTGGATGTCGGTGAACAAAGTGTAGATCTGCAGCCGCTCACCGCGCAGCGACAGCTTGCTCGGGTCCTTCAATATCTGGGCGGCGATGTCGCGCGGCAGATATTTGCCGAGCGCCGATTGGGCGAAGCGCTTCTGGTCAGAGCCCATGGCCTTCACAGTCGCTTCCGTCGCCATGTAGGCGAGCAGCCAGCCCGCGATCCAGCCGAACGCTGGCAAGCCCTGGGTGTCGATCCCCTGCCATTCGAACAGAATCGGAACCGCGCTGAAGAAGGCGAGCTGGCCGCCGATGAGCAGCGTCAGCACCCACGGCCTGGTGTCGATCATCGAGGTGAAGCTGCCGGCGAGCACGACGAACACGGCGACGACCCACAATGCGAAGCTGTTGACCCGACCGGGCAGCCGTCCATCCAGCAACTGGGTGAGCATGGTCGCATGGACCTTGAGGCCGGTGGTCGGATCGCCGGTCAGGCGCGAGGCGGGCGTGTCGAACTGGTCGATGTCCGGCAGGTCGCCGCCGATCAGCACGTAGCGGCCCTTGACCTCGCCGCCGAGCATCGCCGCCGCGTCGGGCATGGCGAACAGGTCGATCGGCAGGCTGGTGAACACCTCGCGCTGGTCGTTGGTGCCGAAGCCCTTGGGGGCGCGGTAGAGGACGCTGCCTTCGTAATTGGCCGCGCGTGTTCGGCCGGTCATGGCGACCGGCAGGAACGGCGGCAGGTCGCGATACTGGACCGGCCAGTTTCGCATGACATTGTCCTGGTCCGCCTCGAGCCGGATCGACGCCTTGCGGACATTGGGGTTGTCGATCGCGCGCACGAAGGCGTCCATGAACTCCTGTTGCCAGACCTCGACGTCGAAGCTGTTGTGGGTGTTGGTTGCGTAGCCGATCCACACGGGCGTCTGCATCGCATGCAGCGCTTTGATCAGCACGGCATCGTCGGGTTGGGGCTGGTCGATCAAAATGTCGATGCCGATTGCCCTGGCACCCATCGTGTCGAGGTTGGCGAGGGCGTTGGCCAAGGTCGTCCGGTCAAGCGGCGAGCGCTCGCCGGTGGCGCGCTGCGTGTCGGGCGTGAAGGGGACGAGGACAACTCTCTTGTCCTGGTCAACCGGGCTGCGCAGCGAGGCGAACAAGGATCGCGCGTCATAGAGCGCGCGCTCGGCGTCGACCGCCAGATTGAGATCCCACGAAAAACGCGCGAGCAGGATGGCGAGGACGATGAAGACGACGGTGACGATCCGCCGCGTCAGCGGCACACGCGCCAAATCCTCGCGCACCGCTGCGAGAGTCGGTTTCGCCTGCGCGGTGAGCGGGTCGGCCGCGTGCCGCCAATGGACAGGTTTGTCCATCGGCCTAGCCGTGAGGGCTCCGGCGCAAACGTACAAATAGATTTGCCAATTTAAGCATTGCCGTCCCCGCCGGCCTTCCCCGTGAAGATTGCCGAGTCGCCTGGTTAAGGGCGCTTAACCTTGGATATGAAAAATTGCGAGTTAACGCGAGGGGATTGTCTCGCGCCGGGACGCTTACAGACGGGCGGCCGCGGCCTGCTCCCAAGCCAGCTCGGCCAGCGGCTCCATCCGCTCGACCATCTGCGCGGCATGCGCCGATGAAGCATTGCCGCGCACCAGCCGGCCCTTGATGCCGTGGATGATCGCCGCCAACCGGAACAGGCAGAAGACAATCAGATAATCCTTGTCCGGCAGATGGTCGCGCCCGGTCCGCCGGCAATATGCGGCGACATACTCATCCTCGGATGGGATGCCGAGGGCATCGAGGTCCATTCCGGCCAGGCCCGAGAACAGCGTCGCCGGCATCCGGAACATGAGCAGATGATAGGTGAAGTCGGCGGCCGGATCGCCGAGCGTCGACAATTCCCAGTCGAGCACCGCCGCCACGGTCGGGTCGTCGGTCGCGAAGATCATGTTGTCGCAGCGAAAATCGCCATGGGCGATGCGGCTTTGGCCGCTGTCGGTCGGCAGATGCTTGCCAAGCCAGTCGACCAGGCGGTCCATCGCCGGCACTCGGCCAGCTTCGGTGTCGCCCAAATATTGCTTCGACCAGCGTGCGACCTGGCGCTCGATGAAGCCGGCGGCCTTGCCATAGTCGGCTAAACCTATCGTCGCCGGATCGAAGCCGTGGAGCCAGGCGATGGTGGCGTTCATGGCATCGAAGTGGGCGGCGCGGCCCTCGCGCGACACACCGGGGAAATGGGCTTCCCAGACGATCCTGCCTTCGACCAGGTCCATGACGAAAAATGGCGTGCCGACGACGTCCTCGTCCTCGCACAGCCCTTTGACGCGTGGCACGGGGAAACCGGCGCGCCCAAGCGCCGCCAGCACGCGATATTCGCGTTCGACCGCGTGGGCGCCGGGCAGCAATGTTCCAGGCGGCTTGCGGCGCAGTACGTACGAGCCCGACGGCGTGTCGAGGCGATAGGTGGGGTTGGACTGGCCGCCCTTGAATTGCCTTACGGCGAGCGGACCGCGGAAACCTTCGACATGGGCCTGCATCCAACGCTCGAGCGCGACCTCGTCGAAGCGCAGCCCTTCGGCGACCTCGCGCGTACCGGAATTGGCCTCGGTGCGGTCCATGGTCGCTGGTGTAAGCGGTGAACCGCGGGCTCGCCAGCGCGTTCCTTGGCCATGCCCCGCATCATCCATTTGTCCGACCTGCATTTCGGCGCCCATGATCCGCGGCTGGTCGAGGCGGTCGAGGCGCGCATTGCCGAGGAGAAGCCGCACCTGGTGGTCATCAGCGGCGACTTCACGCAGCGCGCGCGCACCGACCAATTCAAGGAAGCGTGCAGGTTCCTGTCGCGCTTGAAGGACGCCGGCCATGAGGTGCTGGGGGTGCCCGGCAACCACGATGTGCCGCTCTACGACGTGCTCCGGCGGTTCCTGTCGCCGCTGACCCGATACAAAAGGTTCATCGACGAAACCCTGTGTCCCTATCACGAGCTGGAAGGGGCGGCGGTGCTCGGCATCAACACGGCGCGATCGCTGACCTTCAAGGATGGTCGCATCAGCCACGAACAGATGGATTCCATTCGTGCCGCCTTCGATCGCGCACGGGCCGATTTCCGTATCCTGGTGACTCACCATCCCTTGTTCGCGCTGCCGGTCGGCGACAGCGGCGAGCATGGCAAGGCCATCGGCCGGCAGGAGCTGGCATTGGACGCCATCGGCGATGCCGGCGTCGATCTGTTGCTGGCCGGCCATAACCACCGTGCCTCGACGCACAGCGCGCGCGACCTGGCGACGCGGGCCGGCCCGGCACTGGTCATCCAGGCCGGCACCGCCACCTCGATCAGGTTGCGCGACGAGGAACAGAGCTTCAACCGCATCGACATCGCCGGCGACCGGGTCACGCTCACCGTGCAAAGCTGGGCCGGGCAGAGGTTCGTCTCGGGCGACGAGCAGAGCTATGCCCGCGAAGGAGATCACTGGCGGCTGGCAGAACGGCCGGTCGTCGCGCAAGGCGCCGATTGACGGCTTGTGCGCTAGATGCCGCGCGGCCTAGGGGGAAGCATCATTGGGGGAAATGGGCATGGCCGCGGCGGCACCAACTGACAAGAAACTGGAGCTGCCCCAGTTCGACCTGCAGGAGTTCGTCCGCCGGGTGCTGGCCGAGGACATGGGGTCGGGCGGTGACGTCACTTCCGATGCCACCATCGCCGCCGATGCCCGCTTCAAGGCGGAAATGAATTGCCGCGAGCCGATTACGGTCGCCGGCCTCGACATCGCCATCGCCTTTTTCCGCGCGCTCGACCGCGAGGTGCGGGTCAGGAAAGAGGTCGCCGATGGCGATAGCGTGCGGGCCGGCACGGTCCTGATGCGGCTCGAGGGCCATGCCCGCGCCATGCTCGCCGCCGAGCGCTCGGCGCTGAATACGCTGCAGCATTTGTCCGGCATCGCCACCCTGACGCGGCGCTATGCGGATGCGATCGAAGGGACCGGCGCCGCGCTGCTCGACACGCGCAAGACCATCCCGGGCCTGAGGCTGCTCGGCAAATATGCGGCGCGCATGGGCGGCGCCCACAACCACCGCATGCGGCTCGATGACGGCGTGCTGATCAAGGACAACCATGTCGCCGTGTGCGGCGGGGTCGCGGCCGCGGTCGCCGCCGCCCGCAAGGCGAACATTGGCCTGCCCATCCAGTGCGAGGTCGACCGCATCGCGCAGATCGAGCCGGCGCTGGCGGCCGGGGCTGACCGGCTGCTGCTCGACAATATGAAGCCCAAACTGCTGCGCGAAGCGGTACGGCTGGTCGCCGGCCGGGCACCGCTCGAAGCGTCCGGCGGGGTCAACCTCGACACTGTCCGCGCCATTGCCGAAACCGGCGTCGATTTCATCTCCGTCGGGCGCCTCACCCAATCGGCCCCGGCGGTCGACATCGGGCTTGATTATTCGTTCCAGGAGCTTCCCGCCTGAACCGGCGTTATTTTTTCGAGCAAAAGACGGAAAGCGGACCTATATGGGCCGCGAAGTCTCAGGAGACGGGTGTTGTTCAAGGGCCTGAAGCCCATCCTCTATGGCGGGCGCGAGGTCTGGCCGCTGGTCGAAGGCGGCAAGGGCGTCAGCGCCACCAATCACGCCAGCTCCGGCGCCTGGGCGGCGGCGGGCGGCATTGGCACGGTCAGTGCGGTCAATGCCGACAGCTATGATGCCGAAGGCCGCATCATTCCCCAGGTGTACAAGGCCCTGACCCGGCGCGAGCGGCACGAGGAACTAATCCAGTACGCCGTCGACGGCGCCGTCGCGCAGGTCGAAAAGGCCCATGAGATCGCCGGCGGGCACGGCGCCATCAATATCAACGTGCTGTGGGAAATGGGCGGGGCGCAGCGCGTGCTGCACGGCGTGCTCGAACGCACCAAGGGGCTGGTCAGCGGAGTCACGTGCGGCGCCGGCATGCCCTACAAATTGTCCGAGATCGCCGCCTCCTATGGCGTTTCGTATCTGCCGATCATCTCCTCGGGACGTGCCTTCAGGGCGCTATGGAAGCGGGCTTATTCCAAGGCGGCCGAATGGCTGAGCGCGGTAGTTTATGAGGACCCGTGGCTGGCCGGCGGCCACAACGGTCTGTCGAACGCCGAGGATCCCCGCCAGCCGCAGGACCCCTATCCGCGGGTCAAGGAATTGCGCGAAGTCATGCGCGAGGGCGGGATCCCGGACTCGACGCCGATCGTCATGGCCGGCGGCGTCTGGCGCCTCGACGAGTGGAACGACTGGATCGACAATCCCGACCTCGGCCAGATCGTCTTCCAGTTCGGCACCCGGCCCCTTCTCACGCAGGAAAGCCCGATCCCGCCGGGCTGGAAGGCGCGGCTGATGACGCTCGATGAGGGCGACATCCTGCTCCACCGATTCTCGCCCACCGGCTTCTATTCGTCGGCGGTGCGCAACCCGTTTCTGCGCTGGCTCGAGGCGCGCAGCGAGCGGCAGATCGCCTTTACCAAGGAGGCGATCGGCGACCATGCGTTCGAACTCGACGTCGGCATCGGCACCAAGAAAAACTATTGGGTGACCAAGGGCGACCTGCAGCATGCCCGCGAATGGTATGGCGCCGGCTTCACCAATGCGATGAAGACGCCCGACGACACATTGGTGTTCGTGACGCCGGAGGACGAAAAGATCATCCGCAGGGACCAGGCCGAGTGCATGGGCTGCCTCAGCCAGTGCGCCTTTTCGTCCTGGGCGGACAATGAGAAGAATTCGACCGGCCGGCTGGCCGACCCGCGTAGCTTCTGCATCCAGAAGACGTTGCAGGACATCGCCCATGGCGGCGACGTCGAGCAGAATCTGATGTTCGCCGGCCATTCGGCCTTCCGCTTCAGGTCCGACCCCTTCTATTCCAACGGGTTCGTGCCGACCGTGAAGCAGCTCGTCGATCGCATCCTGACGGGGGCGTGATGCCAAGGCGAGCGCTCGCCCTCGCCGCGCTGCTGTCGCTGGCGGCCCCGGCCGCGGCGGAGGAACGGCAGCCGCCTTATTGGGCGTCGATCGCCAGCGGCGAGGCGATGATGCGGACTGGGCCGGGCAAGAATTATCCCGGCATCTGGCTCTACAAGCGCCGCGATCTGCCGATCCGCGTCGTCAAGACCTATCCCAACTGGCGGATGATCGAGGATCCGGAAGGGACCCGCGGCTGGATGCTGGTGACCCTGCTCAGCGAGCGGCGGACGGCGGTGGTCAAGACCGGCGGGGCGCGGCCGATCCACGAGCGTCCCGATCCGTCGAGCCGAGTCGCCTATCTCGCCGAGCCCGGCGTCGTCGGCCGGATAGTGCAATGCAGTAACGGCTGGTGCCGGATCAAGATCGGCAAGCGCGCAGGCCATGTCCGCGCGTCAGACATCTGGGGCGTTGGCGTTAACGAGCAAGTAGACTGAAAGTAGTTAAGCGACCGTAACGAACCCGGCTCGGGGTTTTCGACCAATTTGGCGTGGTTTTCCCGCAACAGGGCCCGATAAAGTCATTTTGCAACGGAACTGTATTTGAATTATGCCGTTCCGGCTCGGGTTATCAAAGCACGCATCCCAAGCGTGCAGGGCAAAAGGGAAAACCATATGACCTTATCTGTCTCCCGTGGCCGCCTTTTGGCGGGTGCCGCGCTGGGCTTCGGCCTGGCCATTCTGCCGCAGCAGGCGCAGGCCGCGTGCGTCGTCAACCCGGCGGCAACGCCGGTTACGGGCACGGTGACGTGCGCGACGACGGTGACGACCGACTCAACCTTTGCCGGCACCAGTCCATCGGACCACCGCAACTATGAAGTCGACACGTCGGCGGGTGACGTCACGGGGACTGTGAGCGCCGGAGCGACGGTCAGCGGCAACGGCCTGGCCTTCACCAACACGGTTGGCGGCGCCAATGACTTGATCGTGGTCAACGACGGCACGATTCAGGTCGACGCGGGCACGCCCGTCCAGGGCGGCAGCGGAGCCCTCGACATCAGCGCCATCGGCGGAACCAACGTCGACTACAGCGGCGTCGGCGACATCATTCATCTCGGCACCGGTGACGGCCTTAGTGTCGATATCGCTGGTGGCGGCTCGTTCACTGGCACGACCGCCGGCGACATCAGCGCCGCCGGTGGCGACGCGGTCCAAATCTTCGTTGCCGACGCGGGCGGAATTGACTTCACCAGCACCGGTTCGATCTCGTCGACTGGTGCCGGCGCAGTTTTCGCAGAGGTCACCTCCGCTACCGGCGGCGATCTCATATTGGATGTCAATGACGCCACAGCCAGCGCGTCTTTTATCTCGGTGTTCGGGGACTCTAGCAGTGACACGGCGAACGTCAGCGTCACGACGAATGGCGATGTCACTGGGGGCGGCGGCATAACCGCACGTCTTAGCTCGGCAACGGCTACCGGCGACGTCACGGTGATCAGCAATGGTACGGTCACCGGCGTGGGCCAAGGCATCGACGCCGGCAATAGCGGCGCGGGTGACGTTTCGGTCACGACCGTCGGCCTGGTGGATGGAGGCACCGGTTTCGGTATTTCTGCAACGACGAGCGGTGGCAATATCACCGTCGAAACGGGCGATGTGACAGCAGGAACGACCGCGATCGTTGCCAGCCAAACCGATGCGGCCGGCGCAGGCGTTATTACGGTCAACACGACGGGCGACCTGGCCGCTTCCACCACAGCAGTCGACATTGACAACGCCGGTACCGGCGCTGTCACCGTCGACGTCGATGGCAGCATAGCGGCGGACGCCGGCGACGCGGTCAATGTATCTTCGACCAACGCAGCAGCTGGTGCGATCGGCATCACCACTCTTGCTGGCGAGACGCTGGCCGTCTCGGGCGGCGACGGGATCGAAGTCGATACGGCCGGGACTGGCGCAGTTGGAGTCATCAACGCCGCCGACATCACCAGCGGCGCCGCCGGTGTCGGCACGCTGCAGGACGGCATCAACGTCACGGCCACCGGCACGGGCGGCATCACCATCAACAATAGCGGCGCGATCGGAGCCGTGGGTGATGAAGCCCAGTTGCAGGGCATCACTGCCGACATCACCAATGCCGCCTCGACGGCGGACATTTCGATCGCCGGCACCGGGGATATTGCCTCAGTCGGCATCGGCATCGATGCCGAGACCACCGGCGCCGGCGACGTCAGCGTCATTTACGGTGGCGACGTCACCAGCAACGGAATCAGGGCCGTGTCGGCCGTTGGCACGACCGGCGCCGTGACGGTCACGACCGGCGGGGTGATTACGACGGACGCGGCGGTAGGCGCTGGCATTCGCGCGGACTCCACGACCGGCGCCGTCAGTGTGACGGTCAACGGCGACGTGACAACGACCGGTGCCGGTAGTGCCCCTATCTCAATGGTCAGCACGACCGGAACGCATACTGTCGTTGTGAACAGTGACATTGCCGGCGACTACGGCATCTTCTCGACCTCCGGTGGAGCTCGCGACATCACCATCGCAGCCGGGGGTTCCGTCGATGGCGACACGCTGGCGGCGATCAATCTGCTCGGCGCCGGGACCGCGGACATCACGAACGCCGGAACGATTGGTTCGGCGGCGACGGATATTGCGCTCAATGCCGCCGCGGCGGGGGCTACCACGCTCACCAACCAGGCGACGGGTGTTGTCAACGGCACGGTGACGTTCAGCGCCGACGCCGATGCGTTCACCAACGCCGGTGCTTTTGATACCGAAGGCGTCAACGACTTCGGTGCCGGCATCGACGTGCTCACCAACCAGGCGACTGGCACGATCGACATTGGCCCGGCGACGTCCTTGCTTGGCCTTGAGACTCTGGACAATGCCGGCACCATCAACGCCGCCACCGGGCTCACGTTCGATGGTGGCAACACTGTCGTCACCAACACCGGTGACATCAACGCTGCCGGGACGATCGACTTCGGCGCCGGCACCGACGACTTCGCCAACGACGCCGGCGGCGCTTTCAACCTGACCGGCGACACGACGCTGGCCGGGCTCGAGACGTTCAGCAACGACGGCCTCATTGACCTCGGCACGTTCACGCTGACCGGTCCGCCGATAGCCTTCGTCAATACGGGCACGATCGACACGGACGGCGATGCCGGCGTGGCGGGCTTCACGACCTTCGACAATGACGGGGTCCTGGATCTCGCGGCGGGCACGTTCACGGTACTGGCCGGAGTCCCGTTCAACAACACGGGGACGATCATTGCCGATGAAGGCGCGACCACGATCACCGGCCAGACGGTGTTCAACAACAGCGGCACCCTCGACCTTCAGGACGACGCTACCAACGACACGCTGACTATCGACAGCGATTTCGTCGGTTCGGGCGCGTCGACCCTGGCGATCGACTTCAGCGGCGTCGATGCCGATCTGCTGGTGATCAACGGCGACGCCAGCGGCGAGACCGGGATCGACGCCAACTATCTTGGCGGCCTCAACCTCGACGGGGTGCTGGTCGTCGATGCTGTGACCGCCGACACCGATGCCTTCGTGCTTGCGGGTGTGACGGGCGAGACGCCTTTGGTCGACATCAGCCTGGTTCAGGACGGAGCCGACTTCTTCCTGATCACGGCGCCAACGGCATCTGCCTTCGACCCATTGGCGATCTCGGGCTTTGCCCAGTCCTTGTGGTACCAGAGCGCGGACGAAGTCCTCGCCGAAACCCGCAAGCCGGCGACGACCGTCGGGTTCAGCTTCTGGGGCGACGGCTATTACAGCCAGGACGAGACGGGTGACGATGACGAAATCGACATCGACGGCATCGAATTCGAATCGGACCGCGAGCTGGATACCACGCGCTACGGGCTGCAGCTGGGCGTCGACTATGGCTTCGGCGGCAACGCCCGGGTCGGCCTGACCGCAGGCTATGCCTGGGCCAATGCCGAGAACGACAGCGACCTGTCCGAAATCGGTCTCGACGCCAAGGGCTGGAACCTCGGGGTCTACGGCCAGTTCGGCGGCATCACCGGTTTCCACGGGGAAGCGTTGGCCAAATATGACCAATACGATGCCGAGTTCGACGACGGCGCGTTCGACGGCGTCGAGTTCGACATCAAGGAATTCGGCATCGACGGTTCGCTCGGCTATCGCTTCGGCATGGGCGGCGACACCAATCTCGACGTCGCGGTCGGCCTCAGTCACGTCAAGACGAAGGTCGACGATGTCGGCGCCTTCGGCTTCAACTATGACATCGGCTCGATGACCTCGACCCGCGGCCGGGCCGGAGTCCGGGCGGTGTTCGGCGGAGGCTGGGCACCGTATGTCGACGGTACCGTCTATCATGAGTTCGACGGCGACGCCGATGTCGAGGTGTTCGACGGCTTCAACTTCTATGACCTGGAGACCAACAACAAGGGGACCTGGGTGAGGCTCGAAGCCGGGCTGAGCGGCAATAACGGACCGGGGCCGATCTTCGCGGTCTGGGGCGACCTTGGCGACAAGCAGGGCTTTGGCCTGCGTGCCGGCTGGCGCCTGGGCGGCGGCCTGGTTGAGGCGGCACCGCCGCCGCCTCCGCCTCCGCCCCCGCCGCCTCCTCCTCCTCCGGCGACGCAGACCTGCCCGGACGGATCGGTGATCCTGGCGACGGATATGTGCCCGCCGCCGCCGCCGCCGCCGCCGCCGCCGCCGGAGCCCGAGCGCGGCTGAGCAAGACGACGTTGAACTGAGGGACGGCGGCTCCGCGAGGGGCCGCCGTTTCCTTTTGGCCCCCTAATTGACTCGGCCAGGCGGAAGGCGCAGCCCGTTGCCCTGGCGCCGATGGCGCCGGGGAAGGGGGCTTTCATGAGCAATCCAATCGCACTACCGGGCGCGCTATTGTCGCGCCGCACGTTCGCCGGGGCAGGCGTCGCCGCCGCCGGCCTGCTGGCCGCATCGGGCGCGCGCGCTTTTCAGGCGCGGCCGCTGACCGCGGAGTCGGCTATGGGGCCGTTCTTCCCGCTCGACATGCCGGCCGACAGCGACGCCGATCTGACCCTGCTCAAGGGGCGGAGCGGGCGGGCGGCCGGCCAGGTGATCGAGATCGCCGGCCGCGTGCTCGACATGCACGGCAACCCGATCGCGGGCGCCCGCATCGATTTGTGGCAAGCCAATGCCGCCGGCCGTTACCTGCACCCGAGCGATGTCAGCAAGGCCCCGATCGACCCCAATTTCCAGGGCTTCGCCTCGATCGTCTCGGACGCCAAGGGCGACTGGCGAATCGTGACGGTCAAGCCGGGCGGCTACGACTCGCCGATCGGCCACCGTCCGCCGCACGTGCATTTCGATGTCCGCGGCAAAATGCACCGCAATGTCGCCCAACTCTATTTCGCCGAGGAAGCCGACGGCAACGCCAAGGACACGCTCTACAAGATGCTGGGCGCGCAGGCGGCAACGTCGGTCGCCACCCGCAGCGCCGCCGACCCGAACAAATATGCCTGGGACATCGTCCTGATGGGGTGAGCCTTTGTGTCCCTGCGAAGGCAGGGACCCAGTCCGGCGAAGCCGTCAATGAGCGCTTCGCGCGTCTAGGCTCGTGCCTTCGCAGGAGCACAGGGAGGACCAATGAAGTTCTCGATCGCAATCGCAGCCGGAGTCCTGATGATGACGAGTTCCGCGAACGCCCAAATCGAGCGCATCGGCGAGCCGACACTGAACGGCCAGCGGCTGCCATTCTCAACCGCAGTCCGGGCCGGCAACACCGTCTATCTCTCGGGCGCGCTCGGGATCGATGCCAACGGCAAGCTCGGCGAGGGCATGGCGGCGCAGGCGAAGCTGGCGATGGACAACCTCGGGGGCGCGCTGAAGCAGGCCGGCCTCGGCTGGGGCGACGTCGTCAAATGCACGGTAATGCTCGACGACATGGCCGACTGGCCGGCGTTCAACCAGGTCTATGTGACCTATTTCCCCGACAGCCAATTCCCCGCCCGAAGCGCCTTCGGCGTCGACGGACTGGCGCTCGGCGCGCTGCTGGAGGTGGAGTGCATCGCCTACGCGGGGGGGAGGTAATTTCCTGTGTCACAGCGAAGGCAGGGACGCAGTCGCGCGTAGCGCTTAGGACGGCTTCGCCGGACTAGGCTCCTGCCTTCGCAGGAGCACGTATCAAACCAGCTCCACCGCCACGGCCGTCGCCTCGCCGCCGCCGATGCAGAGGCTGGCCACGCCACGCTTCAGCCCTTTGCCCTTGAGCGCATTGATGAGCGTGACGAGGATGCGGGTGCCGCTGGCGCCGATCGGGTGGCCCAAGGCGGTGGCGCCGCCGTGGACGTTGATCTTGTCGTGGGGGATGCCGAGGTCCTTCATCGCGAACATGGCGACGCAGGCGAAGGCCTCGTTGACCTCCCACAGATCGACGTCGGCGACCGACCAGCCGGCCTTCTTCAGCAATTTGTCGATGGCGCCGATCGGGGCGGTGGTGAACTTGGCCGGCTCCTGCGCGTGGGCGGCGGTGGCGACGATGCGCGCGACCGGTTTCAGGCCCTTGGCCTCGGCGTCCGACTGACGCGACAGCACCACCGCGGCGGCGCCGTCGCTGATCGACGAGCTGGTCGCGGCGGTGATGGTGCCGTCCTTGGCGAAGGCGGCGCGGAGGCCGGGGATCTTCTCGGGGTTGACCTTGCCCGGCGCTTCGTCGGTGTCGACGATCGTCTCGCCCTTGCGGCCCTTGATGGTGACCGGCACGACCTCGGCCCTGAAGGCGCCGCCCTCGATCGCCGCCTTGGCGCGATTGAGGCTCTCGATGGCGTACGCGTCCATTTCCTCTCGGGTGAGCTGATATTCGTCGGCGGTGCACTGGGCGAAGCTGCCCATCGCCCGGCCTTCCTCATAGGCATCCTCGAGCCCGTCGAGGAACATATGGTCGAAGGCGGTGTCATGGCCGATGCGCGCGCCGGAGCGGTGTTTCTTGAGCAAATAAGGCGCGTTGGTCATCGACTCCATGCCGCCGGCGACGATCCAGTCGGCATTGCCGGCCGCCAGCGCCTCGGCGCCCATGATCACCGTCTGCATGCCCGAGCCGCAGACCTTGTTGACCGTCGTCGCCTGCACCGACTTGGGCAAGCCGGCCTTGATCGCCGCCTGGCGGGCCGGCGCCTGGCCG
>JAKFFL010000178.1:0-18571 GCA_036675225.1 Sphingomonas sp.
GATGATCCGCCTGTCGGCCGAGAGCGAGCCGGAAATCCATGCCACGACCAAGAGGTTCGGGACGATCCTCGAGAATGTCGTCATGGACCCGGTGACGCGCGAGCTGGACCTCGACGATAACTCGCTCGCCGAGAACAGCCGCGGCGCTTACCCGATCGACTTCATCCCCAATTCGTCCGACGACAATATGGGTCCGGTGCCGCGTAACGTGGTCATGCTGACCGCCGATGCCTTCGGCGTATTGCCGCCGATTGCGCGGCTGACGCCCGAGCAGGCGATGTATCATTTCCTGTCCGGCTACACCGCCAAGGTCGCCGGCACTGAAATCGGCGTGACCGAGCCGGAAGCCACCTTCTCGACCTGCTTCGGGGCACCGTTCATGCCGCGCCACCCGTCGGTCTATGGCAATCTGCTGAAGGAGCGCATCGCCAAGGGCGGAGTCGATTGCTGGCTGGTCAACACCGGCTGGACCGGCGGCAAATATGGCACCGGCAAGCGCATGCCGATCAAGGCGACGCGCGCGCTCTTGAATGCCGCGCTCGACGGCTCGCTGAAGACTGCCGAATTCCGCAAGGACCCGAACTTCGGCATCGACGTGCCGGTCGCGGTGCCGGGCGTGGACAGCGGCATCCTCGACCCGCGCGGCACCTGGGCGGACAAGGACGCCTACGACCGGACAGCAGGCAGGCTGGTCGATTTGTTCGTCGAGAATTTCGCGCAGTTCGAGGCTCATGTCGACGAAGGCGTGCGGCAGGCCGCGCCGCGGCGGCAAGCCCAAGCGCAAGCGCAAGCCCAGACGCAAACCACGCCCGCTTAAAGGCCCGGCCATCGATCGGGCCCGACACAGGACCCGACCAATGACCGACCACCGCCCGAGATTGTTCGCAACCGACGCCGCCATCGTCCGCATCGGCGAGGGGCTGCTGGCGCGCACCCTGCCGCGCGCCGACTGGACCCACGAAGCGCATCTGGCGGCGACGACTTATCTGTTGACGAGCCGTCCCGACATCGACCTCGACAAGGCGCTGCCCGGCATCATCCGCCGCTACAATGAGAGCGTTGGCGGAGTGAACGACGACACGCAGGGCTATCACGAGACGATCACGCGGCTGTTCCTGCATGGCGCGCGCCGCTTCCTTTCCGCGGCGGATTCGGAGGCGCCGCTGCACGAACTGGTCAACGAACTGCTGGCTTCGCCCGCGGGCCGCCGCGACTGGCCGCTCAACTTCTACAGCGCCGAGCGGCTGTTCTCGGTCGAAGCGCGCCGGCATTTCGCCGCGCCCGACCTCGCCGTCCTGCCTTAGGTCGCGGATTGTCGCGCGCCGCGCGGCCCTGCTAGCGTCGCGCAAAGCGAAAGGCGGTTAGCATGATCAAGCGGGTGGGCGTGGCGATTGCATTGTTGGCGGCGGCGGGTTGGATGGCGCCGACGGCTGCGCGCGCCGAAGCGCCGCCTCAGGCGCAGGCCGCGCCGTCCGCCGCTGACCAGAAACTGAAGGCGCTGTACGACGGCTATGCGCAATGGCTGGCCAAGCAGTCCGGCTATTTCGAGGACGCGAGCGGGGAATCGAAGCCGGCGGACTATCTGCCGCGCGTCGATGCCCGCTCGCAGGAGAAATATGCGGCGCACCTGCGCGGCTTGCTCGGCCAGCTGAATGCGATTCCCGCCGTCGCTTTGTCGCGCGAAGAGCAGGTCAACGCGGCGGTGTTCCGCACCATCCTGGAAAATGGCATTGCCGATTCCCGGTTCCGCGACTGGGAGATGCCGTTCAACAGCGACAGCTCCTTCTGGACCTATCTCGACGCCAGCCAGCCGTTCGAGGATGCCGCTGAATATCGCCGCTACATCGCCCGCATGCGCGACATTCCGCGCTATTTCGACGAGCATATCGCCAACATGCGCGCCGGCCTGGCGCGCGGGTTCAGCGTGCCGCGGGCGACCCTGACCGGGCGCGACTCCTCGGTCGCCAGCTTCGCCGAGACGACCGCCAAGGCCAGCGCATTCTACAAGCCGTTCGAACAAATGCCGGCGACGATCCCGGCGGCCGAGCAGACCGCGTTGCGAAAAGAAGCGGCGGCGGCGATCGAACAAAAGGTGCTGCCCGCCTATCGCCAGCTGCTGACCTTCATCCGCGACGACTATCTGCCGAGGGCGCGGGCGACGACGGCGGCCCGCGACTTGCCCGACGGCGAGGCTTTCTACCGGGCGCAGGTGCGCAAATATACGACGCTCGATTTGGCCGCGGAGGCCATTCACCAGCTTGGCCTGAGCGAGGTCGCGCGGATCGATGCCGAGATGCGCAAGGCGATGCGCGACAGCGGCTTCGCCGGCAGCTTCGAGGAGTTCCTGAAGTTCCTGCGCAGCGACCCGCAATTTTACGCGAAGACACCGGACGAGCTGCTTGGCGTCTCCTCCTATGTCGCCAAGCGTGTCGACGGCAAGCTGGCGGAACAGTTCGGCCTGCTGCCGCGCCGGCGCTTCACCATCATCCCGGTGCCCGAGGCGCTGGCGCCATTCTACACGGCGGGGCGGGGCGGCCTCGAAAGCTGCCAGATGAACACCCACAATCTGCCGACCCGGCCGCTTTACTCGATTCCGGCGCTGACCTTGCATGAATGCGCGCCGGGCCACAGCTTCCAGGCGGCGCTGTCGGAAGAGCAAAAGGCGCTGCCGAGCTTCCGCCGCAACCTCTATTTCTCGGGCTATGGCGAGGGCTGGGGCCTCTACACCGAATGGCTGGGTAACGAGATGGGGATTTACCGGACGCCGTATGAGCAGTTCGGCCAGTTGAGCTACGAGATGTGGCGCGCGGCGCGGCTGGTGATCGACACCGGCATCCATTTGAACGGCTGGTCGCGGCAACAGGCGATCGACTATCTCGCCAGCCACACGGCCTTGTCGAGCCACGAGGTCGAGACCGAAGTCGATCGCTATATCAGCTGGCCGGGCCAGGCCCTGTCCTACAAGCTTGGCGAGCTGACGATCCGCCGGCTGCGGGCTGAAGCCGAGGCGGCGCTGGGCACGCGGTTCGACAAGCGCGCGTTCCACGACACCTTCCTGGCGATGGGAGCGGTGCCGCTCAACGTGCTGGAGCAACAGATGCGCGCGTGGATCCGCCAGGAAGCGGCCAAGCCGGTCAAGGCGCAGGCGCCATCGGTCACTTCGGGACGATGACTCCGGCTTCGCGGCTCATCAGGCTCCGACCGCGCGGTTCGCGGCGGCGATAGACTCGCCGACGATCTGCTCGAGCACGGTCAGCGGCACGCCGCCGGCCTTGACCACGACATCGTTGAATTGGCGCAGGTCGAACCGGGCGCCGAGCGCCGCCCGTGCCCGATCGCGAAGCCGGACAATCTCGCTATGGCCGATCTTGTAGCCGCAGGCCTGGCCGGGCCAGGCGCAATAGCGGTCGACCTCGCTGGAAACCTCTTCGACCGTCGAACCATTGGTGGTCGCGAACCACTGAATGGCCTGGTCGCGGGTCCAGCGCTTGGCATGGAGTCCGGTGTCGACCACCAGCCGGCAGGCGCGGAAGGCGAGCGACTGGAGATAGCCGAGCTCGCCGAACGGATCGCCGGCATAGGCGCCAAGCTCGTCGCCGAGCTGTTCCGCATACAAAGCCCAGCCTTCCGAATAGGCGTTGAAGGCGAGCACCGAGCGTATCAGGCCGAGCTTGTAGCTATATTCGCCCTGCCAGACGTGGCCCGGAATGGCCTCGTGATAAGTCAGCGTGGGCAGGGAAAATCGCGGCTGCGTCGAGGTGTCGCGAAGGTTGATGTAGTAGCTGCCGGGCATCGTGCCGTCGATCGATCCGGCCGACGCGTAGCCACCGGGCGCGCCAGCCTCGATTTCGGGCGGCACGCGCTTCACGACCAGCTTCGCCGGCACCAAAGTGGCGAAGGCGCGCGGAACGCGGGTGCGGATGTCGGCGACCCGTGCGTTGACATAATCCAGGATCTGCTGGCGGCCGGCGTCGGTGTTCGGGAACAGGTGCCTGGGATCCTTGCCGAGCGCGGTCATGCGCTCGCCGACGCTGCCGCGAGTCAGGCCCTGCGCCCTGAGCAGCCCGTCCATCCGGTCCTGGAGCAGCTTCAGCTCCTCCTGTCCGATGCGGTGGACCTCGTCCGGCGTCAGGTTCGTGGTGGTGCCAGCGCGCAATGCCCAGGCGTAATAGGCTTCGCCGTCCGGAAGCTTCCAGACGCCGGCGTCGGAACGGGCGCCGGCGCGGTGGCGGGCCAGCTCGGCGATTTGCCGGTCGAGCGCCGGCGCGATCTTGTCGCGTGTGATTGACTCGGCCCGGCGGCCATGGTCGCCGGCAAGCCCCGCGCCGCGCCGCGTGATCGAGGCGACGGTCACCCATTGCGCGATCGGCAGCGCCCGCCCGGCGCGCATCTGGCGCAGCGTCTTGTCGAGCAGGAAGTCGGGCGCGACGACCCCAATGCCGCGGTCATGGGCCAGGCGGGCGGTTTCGCCGTCGAGCGCGGCCGCATAGCCTTCAAGGCGGGCGAGATAGGCCTCGGCGTCGGCCGGGCCGGCAATGCCATGGTCGCTGTCGAGAAAATCGGGAATCTCGACGAAGGCGCCGGTGTTCTGCGCGACCACGTAGGGCGCATTGCGATAATACCATTTCTGGCTGAGGATAATCGGGTCGCCGAAAGGAAAGGCGAAGCCTTCGACCGCAAGCTGATGGGCAGCGCGCGCGACCCCGACATCGGTGCGAACCGCCGGGCTGAGCCCGTCCAGATCAATCCGCTCAAGCCGTGCGAGCCGGGCCGCGGCGGCGGCCCCGCGTCGCCGCCGGCCCTCGCGACTCTGGTCGGTGAGTTGCGCCTTCAGGCCCGCCCGCGCACCCTTGTCGACGCCAAGGGCGGTCGCATTTTCGGGATATTCGGCAAGCAGCTCATCGGCGATTGCATCGAGGAGCGCCGTCGCCTGCGCATCCGTCGCCTGGCGCAGGGCGCTCGCGACCGTCGGCGCGCAGCCGGGAATGGCAAGCAGGGTGCCGGCCGATCCGAGCGCGGTGATCGCCTCTCGGCGGGAAAAGCTGGTATCGGTCACGCGGCACTCCGGCATCAGGGGGCCGGCAGCTTTGCGCCCCTTTCGACGATCAGGCAATTGCCCTCCACGGAGGTGACGCGGACGCGATCGCCGGGCTCGGCAGGCCCGCCGCGCGCGCTCCATTCGCTGTCGCCGACCCGGACCCGGCCGTCATGTTCGTCGATCGCCGTCACGACCTCGAAGCTGCGCCCGATCAGGCGCGCCGTGCGGTCGTTGAGCAAAGGGTCGGCGCTCGCCCCGTCCGGCTCGCCGTACCAGCGGCGGCCGGCAAGCACGGCAACAAGCGAATAGAGCGCGAACAGGCCGAGCTGCGCCGACAGGCCAAGGTCGAACAGCACGGTGAACAGGCCGGTGGCGACGGCGGCGGCGCCGATGAACACCAGGAAGAAGCCGGGCGCCATGACCTCGGCGATCAGCAGCAGCACGCCGCCGATCGCCCACAGCCAGCCGGAATCGATGCCGTCGAGCATGGAGCTTAGCCCTCGATCCTTGGCACGCCGGGCACGCCCGGAGGCGCCCCGCGGCCGGCCGTGGTTTCGGCCCTCGCTTTGGGCTGGGGCGGCCTGGGCTTGGCGGCATCGCCCAGCACCTCCTTCGCCAGCTCGCCGATGCCGCCCAAGGTCCCCATCAATTGGGTCGCTTCGACCGGGAAGAGGATGGTCTTGGCGTTGGGCGAGGTGGCGAACTTGCCGATCGCCTCGACATATTTCTGGGCAATGAAGTAATTGATCGCCTGGGCGCTGCCGCCGGCAATGGCGTCGCTGACCGACGTGGTCGCATTGGCCTCGGCCTGCGCCGCGCGCTCGCGCGCTTCCGCATCGCGGAACGCGGCCTCCTTCATACCCTCGGCCTGCAGGATCCGCGCCGCTTTTTCCCCCTCGGCGCGCAGGATTTCCGACTGCCGCATGCCTTCGGATTCGAGGATCGCGGCGCGCTTCTCGCGTTCGGCTTTCATCTGCCGGGTCATGGCGTTGACGATGTCGGCCGGCGGGCGGATGTCCTTCAGCTCGACGCGGGTGATCTTCACCCC
This sequence comes from Sphingomonas sp., assembly GCA_036675225.1. GTDB lineage: Bacteria > Pseudomonadota > Alphaproteobacteria > Sphingomonadales > Sphingomonadaceae > Sphingomicrobium. Next base: position 6,087 of record JAKFFL010000178.1, read on the forward strand.
CCATGGCTCGGTCGCATGGTCGACGACATTAAGCAGCCGGGCGTTGATCTCGTCGCGCTTGGACAGGGTCTCGTCGAGGTCCATCGAGCCCATGACCGTGCGCAAATTGGTGGTCGAAAGAGCCATCAGGGCGGAATAGAGATCGCTGACTTCATAGGCCGCCTTGGCCGCGTCGATCACCTGGAAGAAGACGACGCCGTCGACCGCGACCATGGCATTGTCCTTGGTGATGATCTCCTGGCCGGGGATGTCGACCACCTGTTCCATCATGTTGATCTTGTGCCCGACGCGATAGACGAAGGGGGTGACCAGGTTGAGGCCGGGCTCGGCGACCCGGACGAAGCGCCCGAAGCGCTCGATCGTGTAGCGATAGCCCTGGCTGACGATCTTGACGCTCATCATCACGACGATCAGCACCAATACGGCAACAGCGATCAGGAAATATTCAAGCATGGCTCTTCCCTATGACTGGCGGCATGATGCAGGGGCTGGCGCCTCCTGTGAAGGGAAATCGGCGTGAGACGCGAGGAATTGCCGCTGAACCTGTTCGACCTCAAGTCGCTGCTGTTCCTTCCCGCCAGCAACCCGCGGGCGATCCTCCATGCGCGGGAGAGCGAGGCCGACCTGGTGATTCTCGATCTCGAGGATGCGGTGAAGCCGGTGGACAAGGCTACGGCCCGCACCGCCGCGGTCGAAGCGCTGTCCCAGGACTGGCCGATGCCCGTTGCCATCCGGATCAATTCAAGGGCCACGCAGTGGCACGGCGACGACATCGTCGCCGTCATGTCCGCCGACCCCGACGCGATTGTCGTCCCGCGCGCCGAAGGCAAGGACGAGATCGCCTTTGTCCGCAACCAGACGGCCAAGCCGATCCTCGCCATGATCGAGACCGCCAAGGGCGTGACCGCCGTCCATGAATGTGCCCGCGAAGCATCGGCGCTGATCGCCGGCACCAACGACCTCGCCGCCGATTTGCGCCTGCCCGCCGGAGCGGGGCGCAAGCCGTTGCAAATGGCGCTGCAGTCGATCGTCCTCGCCGCCCGCGCCGCCGGCATTGCCGTGTTCGACGGTGTGTTCAACGACCTTGACGATGCGCAAGGCTTTGCCGCCGAGGCGGCCGAGGGCCGCAACCTGGGCTTCGACGGCAAGTCGCTGATCCATCCACGCCAGATCGATCCATGCCGCGCCGCCTTCATGCCGAGCGCCGAGGAGATCGCCCGCGCCGAGCGACTGGTGGCGGCGGCGAGCGGCGGCGCCGAGCGGTTCGAGGGGGCGATGATCGAGCGGATGCACGTCGAAGCCGCGCAGCGACTGTTGCGGCGCCAGTGAAGCGCCTGCTGCCTTTGCTGCTGCTGCTGCTGTCGTCCTGTGCGACGCCCTCTGTCACGCCGCCATCGCCGATCAACGAGGCGGAAATGCGCGCGACCATCGGCGCGCTTGCAAGCGACGCAATGCAGGGCCGCATGGCCGGCACGCCCGGCGGCGACAAAGCGGCGGTCTATATCGCCGGTCTGTTTGAGGATTCCGGGCTCCAGTCCTTGCCGGGCGGCTATTTGCAAGCCTTCAGCGTCGACCGAAAGCCGACCGCTTTGCCGGCCGCCGCCAAGCTGCCGGCGGGGCAGGCCCATTTCATCGCCGAGATGAACAAGCGCGGGCCATTCACCGCCTATAATGTCGTCGGCAAGGTGCCGGGCCGGGCGCCGGACGGGCGCGCCGTCATCGTCATGGCGCATTACGACCATCTCGGGATTTGCGAGCCGGAAAGCCCGATCGACCGGATCTGCAACGGCGCCGTCGACAATGCCAGCGGCATCGCCGCGCTGACCGCCGTGGCCGCGCGCGTAGCTCGCATGAAGCTTGATCGCGACGTCTGGTTCGTCGCCACCGGCGCCGAGGAGTGGGGCCTGCTCGGCGCCAAGGCGTTCGCCAATAGCCCGCCAGTGCCGCTGGCGAGCATCATCGCCGGCTTCAACCTCGACACTATCGCCATTGCCCCCAAAGGCGCGCCGGTGGCGATGGTCGCCGCCAAGGGCGTGACCTTGCAGCCGCTGGTCCGCGATGCCGCCGCCGCCATGGGCCGGGCGTGGGACGGCGACGAGGAAGCCTCGTCCTTTCTCGAGCGCCAGGACGGCTGGGCCTTGGCCCAGCGCGGCGTGCCGATGATCATGGCCGGTGGCAGCTTCAGCGACCTCGCCTTGCTCAACGCCTTCCTGGCCCGGGCCTACCACAGCCCGGCCGACGAACTGCGCCCCGAGACCGAGCTTGGCGGCGCGGTCGAGGACGCGAACCTCCATGTCGAGCTGGTCCGCCGCGCCGCCTCGCGCACGATCATGCCCTCCTTCGGCGCGGTCCCGAACTTCGGCCGCCGATAGCCCGGCCCCTTGGCGAATCGGCCGATCCTTGGCATGGGCCGATATGGCCCAACCCACCGACGCTCCCGACATCCCGCTTGGACTGACCTTCGACGACGTCCTGCTGCAGCCGCGCGAATCCGCCGTGCTGCCCAGCCAGACCGACACGCGGTCCTATTTGACGCGCGAAATTCCGCTCAACATCCCGATCCTGTCATCGGCGATGGATACGGTCACCGACGCCGACATGGCGATCGCCATGGCGCATCTTGGCGGGATTGGCGTCCTGCACCGCAACATGAGCGTCGAGGAGCAGGTCGTAGCGGTGCGCGCCGTCAAGCGCTTCGAATCCGGCATGGTCGTCAACCCGATCACCATGCGCCCCGACCAGACTTTGGCCGAAGCGCTGGAGCTGATGAAGGCGAACCGGATCAGCGGCATTCCGGTCGTGGAGGCGTCGGGTAAATTGGCCGGCATCCTGACCAACCGCGATGTCCGCTTCGCCGAGAATCCGAAGCAGCCGGTCAGCGAGCTGATGACCCGCGACAATCTCGCCAAGGTCCCGCTCGGCACCAGCCAGGAGGACGCGCAGCGCATCCTCCACCAGCGCCGGATCGAGAAATTGCTGGTCGTCGACGAAGCCGACCATTGCGTCGGCCTGATTACCGTCAAGGACATCGAGAAATCGGTCGCCTCGCCGCTCGCCACCAAGGACGGCGAGGGACGCCTGCGCGTTGCCGCCGCGACGACCGTCGGCGATGCCGGCTTTGAGCGCTCGCAGGCGCTGATCGATGCCGGCTGTGATTGCATCGTCATCGATACTGCCCACGGCCACAACCGGGAGGTCGCGACGGCTGTCGCACGGGTGAAAGGCCTGTCGAACAGCGTCCAGATCGTCGCCGGTAACGTCGCCACCGCCGAGGCGACCAGGGCGCTCGCGGATTCCGGCGCCGATGCGGTCAAGGTCGGGATCGGACCGGGCTCGATCTGCACGACGCGGATCGTCGCCGGCGTCGGCGTGCCGCAGCTGACCGCGATCATGGCGGCGGCCTCGGCCGCCCATGGCATTCCGGTCATCGCCGACGGCGGCATCCGCACGTCGGGCGACATCGCCAAGGCGCTGGCGGCGGGCGCGTCGACGGTGATGGTCGGATCCTTGCTCGCCGGCACCGACGAGGCACCGGGCGAGACCTTCCTCTATCAAGGCCGCGCCTACAAGAGCTATCGCGGCATGGGCTCGGTCGGGGCCATGGCCCGCGGCTCGGCCGACCGTTATTTCCAGCAGGATATCCGCGATCATTTGAAGCTGGTGCCCGAAGGTATCGAGGGGCAGGTGCCGTACAAGGGCCCGGTGCGCGACATCGTCCATCAACTGGTCGGCGGGGTGAAGGCGGCGATGGGCTATACCGGCTCGGCGACGATCGCCGAGCTGCAGCAGCGGGCGCGGTTCGTCCGGATCACCAATGCGGGGCTCAGCGAAAGCCATGTCCACGATGTCGCCATCACGCGTGAAGCCCCTAACTACCCGACCAGGTAGCGCGCCGTGACGCCCTCGGCGCGGATCCAGGCGGGAATCGAGATCCTCGACCTCGTCATCGCCTCGGCGCGCGACGACGGGCCGGCGGCGGATTCGCTCGTCAGTCATTATTTCAAGACCCGGCGTTACGCCGGGTCGAAGGACCGGCGGGCGGTCCGCGAGCTGGTGTTCCGCGCCATCCGTCGCGCCGGGGAACGGCCGGCGGACGGCCGCTCGGCGATGGTCGGGCTGGCCGGCGAGGACGGCGAGATCGCTGCGTCGTTCGATCGGTCGGCGCATGGGCCGGCGCCGATTGCCGAGGGCGAAGCGGGGGCCGGGCCAGGGCTGCTGCCGCAATGGATCGAACGCGAATTGTCGCCACTGGTCACCGCCGATGAATGGCCGGCGCTGCTGGAGCGGGCGCCGCTCGACCTTCGAGTCAACATTGCGAGCACCACCCGCGAGGCGATGCTGGCGGCGTTCGACGGGGCAAATCCTACACCGCGCAGCCCGTGGGGAATCAGACTGCCCGCCGATAGCCGGGTCGACCAGCATCAGGCGTTTATCGATGGGCTGGTCGAGATCCAGGACGAGGGCAGCCAGCTGATCGCGCTGGCCTGCGATGCCAAGGCACAAATGAAGATCGTCGATCTGTGCGCCGGCGCCGGCGGCAAGGCGCTGGCGCTGGCCGCCGTCGCGCCCGAGGCCGAGATCCTCGCATGCGACACCAACAAGGCGCGCTTGTCGAAGCTGCCGGCGCGCGCCGAGCGGGCCGGCGCGAAGATCGAGACCCGCCTGCTCGACGGCGGGCGCGAGGCGGCACGGATGGTCGACTGGAACGGCCGCGCCGACATCGTCCTGGTCGACGCGCCTTGTTCGGGCAGCGGCACCTGGCGGCGCAACCCCGAAGGGCGCTGGCGGCTGACGCCAGAGCGGCTGCAACGGGTCGCCGCTTTGCAGGGGCGCTTGCTCGACATCGCCGCGCCTTTGGTCAGGCCGGGCGGAACCCTGGTCTATGCCGTCTGTTCGATCCTCCGGCGCGAAGGCGCCGCCCAGGCCGACGACTTCTTAGGGCGCCATTCATCTTGGGCGGTGCAGGATGCGCTTGCTTCGTTCGGCCGCAAGGACGGCAATGGGCGGCTGTTGACGCCCGGCCACGATCGAACGGACGGCTTTTTCGTCGCGCGGCTTGGGCGCTCATGCTAAGCGGGCGGCACCAGATGTTGGAGATTTCGATGCGCCTGACGCCCGTGGTCCTTGCTTTCGGCCTTGCCGCATCGTCGCTGGCGGTGCCTGTTTCGGGGCAGAAGCCGGACGACCAGATCGCGCCCACGTCCGTGCAATTCCTGAAGCAGGGCGAAGCGGCGCTCGCCGCCGGCAAGCTGATCGAGGCCGACGATGCGCTGGAAACGGCGCTGGCGGCCGACCCGCGCAACCGCGCCGCCTTCGTCGCCATGGCCAAGGTGGCAATGAAGCAGAGGCTTTACGGCCAGGCCATCCGCCTGACCAACAAGGCGCTCGCGCTCGAGCCGACCGACAAGGACGCCTTGGCCGTCCAGGGTTCGGCGATGGTCGAGCAGGGCGCCGCGGCGCGCGCCAAGGACGTGCTCGCCAGGCTGCAGAAAATGTGCACGCAGGGCTGCCCGCAGGTCGCCGAGCTCAACGCCGCGATCGCCCGCGGGCCGACGCTGGCGCAGGCGAAGCCGCCGGTGACGACGCCGAAGAAGAACTGACGAGCCCAGCAGTCCGTCACTCCGGGCATCGACCCGGGGTCTGCCTTGCCTTGAATAAAATCGGAAAGGCGGATCCTGGCTCAAGGCCGGGATGACGACAAGATTTTCGCAATCTCGATAAAATCGCCGATCGCCAGCGTCTCGGCGCGCCGTTGCGGGTCGATGTCGAGCTGGTCGAGCGCGTCGAGGGCGCCGGGCAGGCCCTTGAGGCTTTGCCGAAGCATCTTGCGCCGCTGGCCGAAGGCGGCCGCGGTCAGGCGCTCCATCACGGCGTGACGGACCCCTGCCGGCATCGCCGCGGGCAAGATATGGACGACGGCCGAGGTGACCTTGGGTGGTGGCACGAAGGCGGAGCGGTGCACCGCAAGCGCAATCCGCGCCTGGCTGCGCCATTGGGCGGCGACCGACAGGCGGCCGTAATGCTCGCTGTCCGGCGCGGCGACGATCCGCTGCGCGACTTCGCGCTGGAACATCAGGGTCAGCGAGCGCCACCACGGCGGCCAGGCCTCGCCGCCCAGCCAGCGCAGCAGCAGCGCCGTCCCGACATTATAGGGCAAATTGGCGACGACATGGGCGCCTTCGCCGGCCGCCGCCGGCTCGTCGATGGCCATGGCATCGCCGTCGATGATTCGCAGCCGGCCGGGGAAATCCGCCTCCAGCTCGGCTAGCGCCGGCAGGCATCGCCGGTCGCGCTCGACCGCGACGACCCGCGCGCCGGCATCGATCAGGGCGCGGGTGAGCCCGCCGGGGCCGGGGCCGACCTCATAGACATTGGCGCCGTTCAGGTTGCCGGGAATGGCGGCGATTCGCGCCAGCAGCTGCCGGTCGAGGATGAAATTCTGGCCAAGCGCCTTGGCCGCCTGCAGCCCGTGGCGAGCAATGACATCGCGCAGCGGCTCCGCCGGCGCTTCGCTCATCCGGCCAGCGCCCGGTAAGCGGCGCATTGCGCGGCCATGCGGATGGCGGCGGCCATGGCGCGCGGGTCGGCGCGGTCCTCGCCGGCAATGTCGAAGGCGGTGCCATGGTCCGGCGCGGTGCGGATGATGGGCAGGCCGAGCGTGATGTTGACGCCCTCGTCGAAGTGCAGCGCCTTCAAGGGGATCAGCGCCTGGTCATGGTACATGCACAAGGCCGCGTCGTAACGCGAGCGCGCGGCTTCGTGGAACATGGTGTCGGCCGGGAGCGGCCCGATGACGTGCCAGCCTTCGGCGCGCAACGCGTCGATCGCCGGAGCGATCAGTTCCTGCTCCTCGGTGCCGAGTGTCCCGCCTTCGCCGGCATGCGGATTGAGCCCGGCCACCGCCAGGCGCGGGTCGGCGATCCCGAAATTACGCTGCAGGCCGCGAATCGTCGCCCGTCCGCGGGCCTCGATCAGCGCCGGGGTGAGCCGCTCGGGAACCTGCGCGAACGCCAGATGCGTGGTCACCGGCACCGTCCGCAGCGTTGGCCCGGCGAGCATCATGGCGACATTTTCAGGGGCGACGCCACAGCGCTCGGCGACGAATTCGGTCTGGCCGGGATGGGCAAAGCCAATCCCGTAGAGCTGCTGCTTGCTGACCGGCCCGGTGACCACCGCCGAAGCCGATCCCGACCTGGCCAGGCCGACCGCCAGCTCCAGCGAATCGAGCGAGCAGTGCGCGCCCGCCAGGCTCGGGCGGCCGGGGATGTCGGCGTCCGGCGATCGGATGTGGAGGATCGGCAGGCCGACATCGAAGGCGGAATCGGCATCGCGCGGATCGTCGATGGTGACGATCGGCCCGTCCCAGACGGCGCTCAGGGAACGCGCGTCGCCGACCGCGACGAACACCGGCAGATTGAAGCTGGAGCGGTGGTCCCAGCATTTGGCGACCACTTCCGGTCCGATTCCGGCCGGGTCGCCGAGCGAGATGGCGAGTGGAGCGATGGGGGCGGGGATCATCGTCCCCGGCCTTACCCCTTCGAATTACCGGAAGTCGATAACCGCGTCGCGGCGCAGGTCGCGCAAATAGCGCCGGGCGCGGACGCTGACCCGCTCCTCGTTCATCTGCGCCATCACCTGCTCATAGGTCGGCATGCTGGGATCGATCTCGTCGCGGCCGCAGATGACCAGGATGCGAACGCCATCCTCAAGCGAGCCGAATGGCCGCGTGGCCTGGCCGACCTGCATCGGCAGCATCATTTCCTGGAGCGCCGGCGGCAGCTCGCGCAGCTTGACGCCGTCCGACTGGACGACCTCGCCGTTGAAATCCGCGGCGATCTTCTCGGCGCCGCCACAGCCGCCAATGGCCTGCGCCGCCTGGGCGAAGCGGGCGACGATCGGCTCGGCCGTCGTGCGGTTGGTGCCGGCGGGAAAGCCGACCGAAATCTGCTTCAGGTTCAGCTCGGCGTTGCGGGGATCGGCGGTAAGCACCTTGCGCTTGTCCTGGACGGCGACGATCGACAGGCCACCCGGGACCGGAATCATCGCAACCTGGCCAGGCTGAAGGCCGCGAACGGCGGCAGACAGCTGCTCGGGGAGCTGCTCGGGCCTGACCCAGCCAAGGTCGCCGCCGACCGCGGCGGTCGACGCTTCGGAGAACTGGCGGGCGTAGCCGATGAAGGACGCGCCCTGCCGCAGCTGCTCGAGGATGCGCTGGGCATTGGCCGTCACCTGGGTCTGGTTGCCGGGGTTCATCGACAGGAAGATCTCGCCGACGCGAAATTCCTCGGTGCCCTTGGAGGCCTCGAGCCGCTGGATGACCGCCTTGACCTCTTCGTCGCCGACGTTGATGCCACTCTCGATCTTCGCGCTCTGCAGCCGGCGCCAGCTGATTTCGCCGAGAATCTGGCGGCGAATCGAGCGAATCGAGGAGCCACGGGCCTTGAGATATTCGGCCATTTGCTCCGGCGTCTGCTTGACGTTGGCGGCGACGCGCGTGACGGTCTTGTCGATGTCCGCCTCGCTGACGGTGATCTCGGCGGCCTTGGCCGCCTGAATCTGCAACGTTTCGTCGATCAGGTTGCGCAGCACCTGTTGGCGCAGCAGCTCTAGCTCGTCCGCCGGAATCTGCCCGCCGTTGGCGATCGCCATCAGCGCCACGCGCTGGTCGATGTCGGTCTGGGTGATGATCTCGCCGTTGACGATCGCGGTCGCCTTGACGACCGACGGCATGGCCGACCCGAAGATGGTGGGATTGGCGGGCAGGTTGAGCGCCCCGCCGCCGGTGGCCGGCTGGTCCTGCGCCGCCGCCGCGCTCGCAAGCGCGACTCCAAGTGCGACAAGCGCCGTCATCGGACCGGTCCTGGTCATGAATTTATTCACTGCCACCCCTAAAATTCCCTTTGTTGGTCAATCGATTGCCGGAAGCGCCGTTAGGCCGGACCCGCTGAACACAGGATTAGCGGCCGATCCCCTTGAGCGCGAATCGCAGCGCGAACGTGCTGCCCTTCTTGAACTCGCCGAGGCGCTCATAGTCGCGCTTCCAGGACAGGCCAAGCTCCAGGCATTCGTCCTCGTACGCGATGCCAAGGCGGTGGCGCACGGGCTCATAGCCGTCGGCCAGCGACAGCGGATCCTCGGTCTTGCCGGTGAGGTCGAGGACGGTCGCGCCGAACACCGACCAGTAACGGGCGAACTGGAGCCGGCCGGCCAGCCTCAGCTCTTCCTTGTCGCGCAGGTCCTCGACCGAGGCGCTGATGTTCCGGTTGAGGCGCAGATAGCCGATCTGGGCATAGGTATCGGTGCCGCCGATGGTCAGGTCGACCTCGTTGCGGCGGGGCGAGAAATTGCTCTTGTCGATGCGGAAGCGGTGGGTGAGGTCGATGAAGCGGCCGAAGCGGATGCGAGTGCGGCCGACGATGTCCGACCAGCGGTCGGTCAGGCCCGTCCCCTCGGGGAAGATGCCCGGGTTGCGGGTCAGCCGGTAACTTTGCCCGATGACGGTGTCGATCGCCACGTTGGGACGGTCGAGCGACCATTCGACGCCATAGGTAATGCGCGACCCGTCCTCCCAGCGGTCGTGGCCCGGGAAGCGGCTCAGGGAGAACAGGTTGCTGTCCTCAAGGTCGACCGCGCGCGCGTCCTCGTTGGGGATGTCGAGGTTCGGGGTCGGCGGGGTCAGGACCAGCTGGACGCGCGGCGACAGCCGCTGGGTGCCGCCGAATGCCGGCCCGACGAAGGGCCAGCGGACGTCGGCGGCCAGCGCGCCGATGCCGCGGAACTGCCAGCCTTCCTTGCCGCGGTAGATGGCGATGCTGGTCTTGTCGTTCTCGTCGCTGTGATAGGCATCGCCGCGCGCGAAGGCGGTCAGGGTCAGCTGCTGGCCCATCCGGGTCAGGGTCCGCAAGTCCCAGCGGGCGCTGGCGAAGGCGCGCTGCGTGTCCTGGCCGTCGAGGCGCAGGATGGCGAGACTGTTGGCCTGCAACTCCACCTGGCCGCCGAGAATCCGGTCGTCGATCAGGAAGCGGGCGTCGAGCGCCGGCAGCGCGATCGGGATCTCCTGCTGGCGGTCGTCGACGCGCATGCCCTGGAACGCCCAGCCGCTGATCGAGACATAGCTGTTGGGGGCGATCCGCTCGACCTCGACGAAATTCCTGAGGACGTCGTCGCGGGTGATGTCATATTCACGGGTGACGGTCTTGTCGGTGGCCGCGCGCAGGGCGCTGGTGACGCTCCAGTAGGGATCGAGCTGGAACTTGCCATTGGCCTCGAAATAGCCGCGAACGCTGTCGTCGCCCTCGGGATCGATCGCGTTCGGGTCGGGGTCGGCCGCCTCGCCATAGGTCACGAACCCGCCGAGCTGGAAGGCGCCGAGCTCGGTCAGGCCGCGAAAGCGGCCTTCGAGGGCGGGCAGGACCTTGCTGTAGATGTGCGGGGTCAGGGTCAGGTCGCGGTTGGGGGCGATGCGCCAGTAGTACGGCAGGGCCAGCTCCAGCCCGAGCGAATTGGAAATGGCGATGTCGGGGACGAGCGCCCCGGACACGCCCTCGCCATCGGAGCCGATGCTGAAGATCGGCAGCAGCGGCAGCGACAGGCCGAACAAGTTGAGGCGGCCGCCGCGGAAGCGGATGCGCTTGGTGACCGGGTCCTGGATGACCTGGGCGGCGACGATCTTCCAGCTCGGATTCTTCGGGCAGCCGCCCTCCGTCACCACCGGGCAAGGCGAGTAAACGGCGTCCTCGAGGATGGTGCGGCCATCGACCCGAGTCGCCCGGCTGGCGGCGATGCGGCCGCCGCTTTCGAGCACGATCAGCAAATTTTCGATGCTGCCGTCGCGCAGCGAATCGGTGAGGACGACGCGCTCGCCGACCAGCCGATCGCCCTGCGGGGTGACAACGACGACATTGCCCTCGGCCCGGACCTCCCCGGTCGCCCTTGCCCAGGTGACCTGGTCGGCGGCGAGGAAATTGCCGTCGCGCTGCATGCGCACGCGGCCGGCGGCGGTGACGACATCGGCTTCGCTGTCATAGGTGACGGTGTCGGCGCTGAAGGCGATGGCCTGCGGATCGGGCAGGGTCGCGCCCGCCTCGACGGCCGGCGCCGCCTCCTGGGCGGCCACCGCGGCCGGGAAGGCGAGCAAAAAGGGAAGCGCCGTCCAGCAAAATCCGATGGCTCGCACGCTTGGAAACCCCGACTGACACCCTCTCGACGGGGCAAGCTATTGCACCTTGGCGGCGATGCGGCAATCCGCCTTCGCGGCTGGTTCGCCCGAAAGACTTTGCTTGCGCGGCGGCGCGGCTTAAAGGGCCGACAGCCGTTTTCCAGCCCGTTCCTAAGGAATCCCCCAGCTCATGAAAATCAGCTTCGCAGCGACGCGCCCGGCCGGCGATTATGCGCTCGTCATCCCGTCAGCCGGCGCCAAGCGGCCCGGCGCGGCGTCGCTCGGGGAAGCGGGCGCCGGGCTTGAAGCGGCGATCAAGCGTCAGCGCTTCGACGGCGATTCGGGATCGGTCGTCGAACATTTTATCGGCGGCGACCAGCCGCGCCGGCTGCTGGTGGTCGGCACCGGCGCCGGCACCGCCCCGGCCGAGGCCGCCGAGAAGCTTGGCGGCGTGGTCGCGGCGCGGCTGCTGCTGTCGGGCGAGAGCCATGCGGTCATCGATTTGACCGGCCTCGACTATGGCGATGACGCGGCGGCGCGGGTGGCGCTCGCGGCGGCACTGCGCGGCTGGCGCTACGATCGCTACAAGACGCGGCTCAAGGACAAGCAGAAGCCGACCTTGAAGAAGGTCACGGTGGTCGGCGGCGGCGAGGGCGCCGCGAAGCGCTGGGAAAGCCGCTACGCCGCGGTTCATGAAGGCGTGCTGCTGACCCGCGAGCTGGTCACCGAGCCGGCCAACATCATCTACCCGCAAAGCTTCGTCGAGCGGGTGCTGGCCAGCATCGACGGCACCGGGCTCGAGGTGCAGGTGCTCGACGGGCTGGCCATGGCCAAGCTCGGCATGGGGGCGCTGCTCGGGGTCAACCAGGGCTCGGTCCGTGAACCGCGGCTGCTGGTTCTGCGCTGGAACGGCGGCGCCAAGGGCACGGCGCCGGTCGCCTTCCTCGGCAAGGGTGTGACCTTCGACACGGGCGGCATCTCGATCAAGCCGGCCGCCAATATGGAAGCGATGAAGTGGGACATGGGCGGCGCCGGCGCCGTCGCCGGGGCGATGAAGGCGCTGGCGCTCAGGAAGGCCAAGGCCAATGTCATCGGCGTCTGCGGCCTCGTCGAGAACATGCCCGACGGCAATGCCCAGCGCCCGGGCGACGTCGTCACCACCATGTCCGGCCAGACGGTCGAGGTGATCAACACCGACGCCGAGGGGCGGCTGGTGCTGTCCGACGTCATGACCTGGACCCAGCAGGTCGCCAAGCCCAAGGTGATGGTCGACCTGGCGACGCTGACCGGGGCGATGGTCATCGCGCTCGGCCACGAAATGGCCGGC
>JAKFFL010000149.1:0-3220 GCA_036675225.1 Sphingomonas sp.
AAGCGACATGGAGGATGGCCGAATGGACGACAGCTCGCTTTCCATGTGGATGCGTGCGTTGATCGGGTACGTCCGGTCGGGCGAGCCCGACCTCACCAACCGGCAAATGGCGCTCCTGATGCTGGTTTATCTGACGCCCGGCCCGCACACGGTGCGCGGCCTCGCCAAGGTGTTGGGCGTTTCCAAGCCGGTGGTGACGCGCGCCTTGAACACACTTGGCGCCCTCGGCTATCTCCGCCGCGAGCGAGACCAGGACGACCGCCGCAATATTTTCGTCGTCCGCACCAGGGATGGGGCCGATTTTCTTGAAGGGTTCAAGCGCAACCTCCGCGCCGGCGACGACGGTGCAGCCGCGCAGCGGCCGGCCATCGGCCAGCCCGAGCGGGCGCGCGAGCCGGCCTTCGCCGATCGCTGACGGCGGTTATCCGCTCGCTGGCGTTTCCGACCTTCCAGACCCCGATTTCCATGCCTATCGCCAGGACCTGGCCGACGTCGCCCTCGCCGGCCGGGTGATCGCCTCGCATTATGCCGAACCGGTGCTACGCCGCCTTGCCGCCCCGACGCCCTTCCTGCGCGCCGCCGATCGCAAATCCGAGGTGGTCGCCGAATTGAAGGCCGGCGATGAATTGTGGATGCTGGACGACACCCGCGGCTGGGCCTGGGGCTATGCCGGGCCCGACGGCCGGGTTGGCTACGTCCGCGCCGAAGCGCTGAACGGCTAAACCAGGCAATCCTCGCCAGTCCTCCGAACTGGCGGCGAAGCGACTACATCTCGCCCCGGGCGCGGCGGATTTCGTACCATTTCTTCACGTTCGCCTGATGCTCGGCGAAGCTGTTGGCGAAGACATGGCCACCGGTGCCGTCTGCAACGAAATAGATCGCCTTGGTCGGCGCCGGGTCGAGCACGGCGGCGATGCTCTCCTTGCCGGGATTGGCGATCGGGCCGGCGGGCAGGCCCGGTTGGCGGTAGGTATTGTAGCCAGTTACGGCCATCAGTTCCGACCGGTTGATCCGCCGTCCGAGCGGCTTGCCCTTGGTGATCGGGTAGATGACGGTCGGATCGGCATCGAGCTTCATGCCGATCTTCAGGCGGTTGCAGTAAACGCCGGCGACCATCCGCCGCTCCTCGGCCTTGCCGGTTTCCTTCTCGACGATCGAGGCCAGCGTGACCGCCTCCTGCTTGGAGGATACCGGGCAGGCGCCGGCCTTGCGCTTGGCCCATAGCTGGTCGAGCGTCTTGGTCATCGCCGCTTGCATGCGGTTGGCAACCGCGGCCCGCGTCTCGCCCCGCTGCCAGTCGTAGCTGCTGGGCAGGACCGAGCCTTCCGCCGGCAGCGGCGCCGGTCCGGTCAACTCGGGAATCGCGGCCAGCTTTTCCTGCACCAGGATCGACGGCATGCCCTCGGGGATCGTCACCAGCCGGACGACCGGCCGGCCGTGCTGGATGATGTCGAGCACATCGGCCGGGCTGGAGCGAGCGGGGATCTCGAATTCGCCGGCCTGGACCGGATCGCCTTCGCCCAGCAGCCGCGCCAGATAATAGAATTTGTTCCTCGGCCCGCTGATCGCCCCGGCGTAATAGAGATAATCGGTGGCACGGCTCAGCGCGGCGCCTTCGGGGATCACCACACGCACATCTGTTTTGGCCGGCCCCGGCCCCCACCAAAGGAAAGCGACGAGCGCCATCAGCGCGAAGGCCAGGCCGACGCCGATGCGTTGCGCCTTCTTCTTCACACGGCCTTCATGATCAACGAGGCGTTGGTCCCGCCGAAACCGAAGCTGTTGTTGAGAACCGCCCGCACCTGACGCTTCTTGGCCTTGTGCGGGACAAGGTCGACTCCGACGCAGCCGTCCGACGGATTGTCGAGGTTGAGGGTCGGCGGCACCACCTGGTCGCGCATGGCGAGGATGCAGAAGATGCTTTCCACCGCACCGGCACCGCCAAGCAGGTGCCCGATGGCCGACTTGGTCGAGCTCATCGACATGGTCTCGATGGCATTACCGAACAGCCGTCGCACCGCCCCCAGCTCAAGTTCGTCGCCAAGCGGCGTCGACGTGCCGTGGGCGTTGATATAGTCGATATCGGACGGCCGAAGCCCGGATTTCTTGAGCGCCATCTCCATCGACCGATAGGCGCCCGAACCTTCCGGGTGTGGCGCGGTGACGTGGTGGGCATCGCCGGACAGACCGTAGCCGACCAGCTCGGCGTAGATTTTCGCGCCGCGCGCCTTGGCATGCTCATATTCCTCGAGCACGACAACGCCGGCGCCTTCGCCCATGACGAAGCCGTCGCGGTCCTTGTCATAGGGTCGGCTGGCCTTCTCCGGCTGGTCGTTGAAATTGGTGCTCAGCGCGCGCGCCTGGGCGAAGCCGGCGATGCCGATCGGGCAGATGGTTGCCTCGGCCCCGCCGGCAAGCATGATGTCGGCGTCATCGTCCTTGATCATTCGCGCCGCGTCGCCGATCGAGTGCGCGCCCGTCGAGCAGGCGGTGACGACCGCATGGTTGGGCCCCATCAGCCCGTATTTGATACTGACCTGGCCGGAAATGAGGTTGATCAGGCGGCCGTGGACGAAGTGCGGGCTGACGCGCCCTGGCCCCTTCTCGGCCAGCACCAGGCTTTCGCTCTC
Organism: Sphingomonas sp.; assembly: GCA_036675225.1. GTDB lineage: Bacteria > Pseudomonadota > Alphaproteobacteria > Sphingomonadales > Sphingomonadaceae > Sphingomicrobium. Next base: position 2,631 of record JAKFFL010000149.1, read on the forward strand.
GATGCCCGGCAGGCCGCCGATGCCCGACCCGATCGAGCAGCCGGCGCGCAGCCGCATGGCTTCGGGCATGTCCGCCAGGCCGGCATCCTCGATCGCCTGGCCGGCGGCGTCGATGCCGTAGATGATGAACGGGTCGACCTGGCGCTGGGTCTTGTGGTCGACGCGCAAATTGGGATCGAAGCCATAGGCGTGATCGGCCGGCTTGACCTCGCAGGCGATACGGCATTTCTGGTCCGACGCGTCGAAGCGGGTGATGGTCCCGGCGCCACTCCTGCCGGCAAGGATATTCGCCCAGCTGGTCTCGACATCGCCGCCAAGCGGCGTGACAAGGCCCATTCCGGTGACGACGATACGGCGCATCGCTTACTCCATCCCGTTCAAAAACAAACGGCCTCCCGCGGGACGGGAAGCCGTTCGTGCCGCCTGTTTCTGGCGAGAGTGCAAGGCGGCCAATCGGCTTCGATCAGCCCTTGTTCTGGTCGATATAGTCGATCGCGTCCTTGACGGTCGTGATCTTCTCGGCCGCATCGTCGGGAATCTCGACCCCGAATTCTTCCTCGAACGCCATCACCAGCTCGACGATGTCGAGG
>JAKFFL010000065.1:0-18472 GCA_036675225.1 Sphingomonas sp.
TCATCCTCGGCCTTGAGTCCTCCTGCGACGACAGCGCCGCGGCGCTGGTCACGTCCGACCGCCAGGTGCTCGCCCAGGCGATCGTCGGCCAGAACGAGGCGCACCGCCCGTTCGGCGGGGTCGTGCCCGAAATCGCGGCGCGCGCCCATGTCGAGATCCTGCCCGGCCTCATCCGCCAGGTGCTGGCCGAGGCCGATGTCGCCATCGGCGAGGTCGACGCCATCGCCGCCACCGCCGGCCCCGGCCTGATCGGCGGGGTGATGGTTGCCTTGCTCGCCGGCAAGGGCCTCAGCCTGGCCACCGGCAAGCCGCTGCTCGCGGTCAACCATCTCGAAGGCCATGCGCTCAGCCCGCGGCTGGTCGATCCCGACCTCGATTTCCCCTATCTGCTGCTGCTCGCCAGCGGTGGCCATTGCCAGTTGCTCGAAGTGTGCGGGGTCGGCGACTATCGCCGGCTGGCGACGACCATCGACGATGCCGCCGGTGAGGCGTTCGACAAGGCGGCGAAGCTGCTCGGCTTGCCTTACCCCGGCGGCCCGGCGGTCGAGGCGCTGGCCAAGGAGGGCGACCCCAAATCCGTGCCCTTGCCGCGGCCCCTGGTCGGCAGCGGCGAGCCGCATTTCTCCTTCGCCGGCCTCAAGAGCGCCGTCCAGCGCGCGGTCGCCGCCGGCAAGCACGGGCCCGCCGACATCGCCGCCAGCTTCCAGGCGGCGATGGTCGACTGCATGGTCGACCGCACGGCGCTGGCTCTGCGGCACTCCGACGCACCTGCCCTGGTTGTCGCCGGCGGCGTCGCCGCCAACCGCGCCCTGCGCTCGGCGCTTGCGGAATTGGCCCAGGCCCATGGCCGCGGCTTCAGCGTGCCGCCGGCCTGGCTGTGCACCGACAATGCGGCGATGATCGCCTGGGCCGGGGTCGAGCGCTTCGCCGCCGGTCTGACCGACGGGCTCGACGCGCCGGCACGGGCGCGCTGGCCGCTCGACGAGACGGCCGAAAAGGTGCGCGGGGCGGGGGTGAAGGCATGACCATCGAGAAATTGGGAGTGGTCGGCGCCGGCGCCTGGGGCACGGCGCTCGCCCAGGTCGCCTCGACCGGCGGCCGCGAGACTTTGCTGTGGGCGTTCGAGGATGAGGTCGTCGCGGCGGTCAACCGGATTCACGAAAATCCGCTGTTCCTGAAAGGCCAGAAGCTCAATCCCGAGATCCGCGCCAGCAGCAGATTCTCCGATCTGTCGGGTTGCGACGCCTGGCTGGTGGTCACGCCCGCCCAGCATATGCGAGCCGTCCTGTCCTACTCGCCCTGCCCGAATATGCCGCTCATTCTCTGCTCGAAGGGCATCGAGGAGGCCAGCGGCAAGCTGCTCCACGATGTCGCGCGGGAGGTCTGCCCGACCTCGCCGGTGGCGGTGCTGTCCGGCCCGACCTTCGCGCATGAAGTGGCGGCGGGCCTGCCGACCGCGGTCACCCTGGCCTGCCAGGACAAGGCGCTGGGCGAACAATTGCGGACGCGGATCAACCTTGCCCATTTCCGCACCTATCGGACCGACGATGTCGCCGGGGCGGAGGTCGGCGGTGCGGTCAAGAACGTGCTGGCGATTGCCTGCGGAGTCGCCGAGGGGCGCGGGCTCGGCCAGAATGCCCGGGCGGCCTTGATCGCGCGCGGCTTCGCGGAAATGACCCGCTTCGGCATCGCCATGGGCGGGCGCCGCGAGACCCTGGCCGGTCTGTCGGGCCTCGGCGATCTGGTGCTGACCTGCTCGTCGACCGCCAGCCGCAATTTCTCCCTTGGGCTGGCGATCGGAGAAGGGGCGAGCGCCGCCGATCTCATGGCCGACCGCCGGACGGTGGCCGAGGGCGCCCATACCGCGCCGGTCCTGCATCGCATCGCGCTGGAGCGCGACATCGACATGCCGTTGGTCGCCGCCGTCGTCGAGCTGCTCGAAGGCCGGGTCGGGATCGACGAGTTGCTCGAAACCATGCTCAGCCGGCCGCCCGGCGACGAGGAAGATTGACCATCGAGGGCCTTCCCGCCCGCCAGGCGGCGCTGAAGATGCTTGAAGCGGTGCTGCGCCAGGGCCGCACCCTCGAATCGGCGGCCCAGGGCATCAGGCTGCCGCCCAACGACATGGGCCTCGCCATCGCCATCGCCGGCGAAACCCTGCGCCGCCTCCCCGACCTCGACGCATCGATCGATTCAGCGACCCGCCAGCGGCTGCCCGACGATGCCAAGGCACGCATGGTCCTGCGGCTGGCGCTGGCCCAGAAAGCGGGGCTCGGCACGCCCGACCATGCCTTGGTCGCGACCGCTTTGCCTCTGGTCGATGGCGGCCCACGCCGGCTGGTGCACGGCGTGCTCGGCACGCTGCTGCGCCGTGGCATCGCTCTGCCCGAAGCGCCGACCTTGCCGGCAGAGGTTGAGGAACGCTGGGCAAAGGCATGGGGCGAGGATGTGGTCATGGCCGCCCGCCGCGCCATCGGCCATCGGCCGCCGCTCGACCTCAGCTTCGCGCACGACGACGCCGCGCAGGCTTACCCGCTCGGGCAGTCGCTCGCACCGCGCCATCGCCGCCTCGCCGACGCCGGCAACGTCACCGGGCTGCCGGGCTTCGGCGACGGGAGATTCTGGGTCCAGGACCTCGCTGCCTCCCTGCCGGCTCGCCTGATTCCAGATGATGCTCGCAATGTCCTCGATGTGTGCGCGGCCCCCGGCGGCAAGACCATGCAGCTGGCCGCCGCCGGCCACCGCGTCACCGCCCTCGACCGCTCGGAAAGTCGTCTGGCACGACTGGCCGACAACCTTGCCCGCACCGGGCTGGAGGCGGAGCTGGTCGCCGCCGACGCGCTGGCGTGGCGGGTGCCGAAGCCATTCGATGCGATCCTGCTCGACGCGCCCTGCTCGGCGACCGGCACCTTCCGCCGCCATCCCGAGGTGCTGTACCGGGCGCGGCCTTCGATTATCGCCGAAGCCGCCGCATTGCAGGCACGATTGCTGGAACAGGCGGCGGCCATGCTCAAGCCGGGCGGCGTGCTCGTCTATGCGGTATGTTCACTGGAACACCAGGAAGGCGAGGACATCGTCGCCGCCTTCCTCGAGCGCAATCCGGCCTTCGGCCTCGGCCCGGCGCGACCTGACGAGTTGCCGGGCGGCGTGACGTCATCGCCGCGCGGCTGGGTCCGCGTCCTGCCCGGCATGCTCGAGACCGCAGGCGGGCTCGACGGCTTCTTCGTCGCCCGCTTGCGCTTCCGTTAGTCCGTACGCTTCGCCGGCATTTCCCGCCCGCCCTGCTTGAGCACCAGGCCGATGACCTTGCCGTCTTCTCCTTGGAACAGGATGCGGGCGTCGACGCCGACGGTCCTGAACTCGGTGGGGCTGACGGCTTGCACCGCCAGTGGCTTCTGGCCAGCGAGCTGCACCGTCATCGGACCTTCCGGCGGCAAGGCGACGGTGAACGCGCCGATCGCCGAAGTGTAGGTGCCGACATAGGATTGCAGCGTCGCCCGTGAGACTTCGGCGGCCTTCGGTTCGGGCGGGATCGGCCCGCTGCGCACCGACATTTCGGGCGTCGCCGCGCCTTGCTGGTACATCGCGATCACCGGGGTGCCGCCGCCATCGCGCTTAAGTTCGAACCAGGTCAGGCTGCCGTCATAGAAATAGCGGCCGTTGCCGGCGGCGAAGGCCTCCAGCTCACCTCCGCCGGTACGTTGGGTGTAGAGCTTGCCCTCGCGCAGGAACAGACGCCGTTCGGCGTCCTTGACCTTGTACAGTCCAACCCAGGGCGCGACGGCCTCGGCATCCAGCGCCACCTTGTCGAAGGTCGGGAACGGGTCGTCGGCGGCCAGCGCCGCCAGCTTCATCATCACCATGCCGGGGTCGGTTGCCGGGGAATCGCTGTTGGCGAACACGGCGACGAACAAATCCTCCTTGGGCAAATAGATGCTGTCGGTCGAGAAGCCGAAAATGCCGCCGCCGTGGCCGACCGCCTTGCGGCTGCGCACTTCGCGCGGCGCGATGCCGAACCCATAATCTTCGCTCGATCCGTCCGGCATGACCGTCGGCGCGATCATTTTCGCGTAGAGATCGGGCCGGACGACCTTGCCGTGATGCAAGGCATGGTTCCATTTGGCCAGATCCTCGACCGAGCCGATCAACGCTCCGGCGGCATGCGGCACGCTCATGTGGATCTTTTGTGCCGGCGCGACCTTGCCCTCGGCATCCGTATAGCCGGCCGCCATGTTCGGCATTTCGCTCTCAAACACTCCGTAGCGGATGGTCGTGAGGCCGAGCGGCCCGGCGATGCGCTCCTTCACCGCCTGGTGCCACGGCTTGCCGGTGACCTTTTCGATGACCGCTCCGACCAGCACATAGCCGCTGTTGTTGTAAGCGAACTTCTCGCCCGGCCTGGACGGCGCCGGCAGGTCCTTGAACTCGGCGATCATCTGGTCGGTGGTGAACGCCCTGGCGGTGTTCTTTTCGACCATCCAGCCGGGGATGTTGGTGTAGCTTTGCACGCCGACCGTGTGGTTGAGCAGCTGGGTGATGGTCGCGTCTGCGCCCGGCTTGGGAAAGTCCGGTAGGAACTTCGACAATCTGTCGTCGAGCGAGACTTTTCCCTCTGCGACCAACTGCAGCATGATCGCCGCCGAGAATTGCTTGGTGATCGATCCGATCCGGAAGACGGTTTGCGGCGTGACCGCCCGCTTGGCCGCGATGTCGGCCAGGCCCTGGCCGGCCTCGTAGACGATCCTGCCCTCGTCGGTGACGATCACCGCCGCGCCTGGCCCGGTTGCCGGGTAGGCCTCGCGCAGCAAGGTGTCCGCCTTCGCCTTGAAATCCGCCGGAATGGCACCGGCCGGTGCTGCCATCGTCAATGCCATCGCCGCACTCGCCAATGCACCCCAGTTCATTATGCTCTCCTCTTGCCGAGTGTATTATTCAGCTAATACGCGCGGCGTCAACCCTGCTTGTCGCCGGCCTGCTTTCCCGTCTAATCGGCACCATGGCCAAGCCGATCATCGCCCCGTCGATCCTCTCCGCGGATTTCGCCCGCCTCGGCGATGAGGTGCGCGCGATCGACGCGGCCGGCGCCGACTGGATCCACATCGACGTCATGGACGGCCATTTCGTCCCCAATCTGACGATCGGTCCGGGCGTGGTGAAGGCGCTTCGACCGCATACCAGCAAACCATTCGACGTCCATCTGATGATCTCCCCGGTCGACAATTTCCTCGACGCCTTTGCCGAGGCCGGGGCCGACATCATCACCGTCCATCCCGAGGCCGGGCCACACCTTCACCGCACCGTCCAGCGCATCAAGGCGCTGGGCAAGAGGGCCGGCGTGTCGCTGAACCCGGCGACTCCGGCCAAGGTGCTTGATTACGTGCTCGAGGAGATCGACCTCGTCCTCGTCATGAGCGTCAACCCGGGCTTCGGCGGGCAGAAGTTCATTTCCAGCCAGCTGCGCAAGATCGAGGCGCTGGCCAGGAAAATCGCCAAGCAGGCGCTCGACGTCACGATCGAGGTCGACGGCGGCATCGACCCGGCGACGGCGCGCCAGGCGGTCGATGCCGGCGCGACGGCGCTGGTCGCCGGCACGGCGGCATTCCGCGGCGGGCCGGATGCCTACGCCGCCAACATCCGCGCGCTGCGGGGAGAATGATGGGCGGGGCCAGCGCGGCGCAACAGGATATTGTCGGCAAGCTGGCGCGGGGCTCGCTCGTTTCGCGGCTGCTGGGCTCGCGCCGACACCCCCTGCGCCTGACCGCCGTGCCGCGCGACCATGTCGCCGGCAGCCGCGCCAACGGCGATGCGCTCCTCGGCGGCCGCTTCCAGCTTGGGTCCGAGAGCGTGGCGCTGGCCGATCTCGATTTCGCCGCGCTCGGCGCCGATGGCCCGCTCGCGCAGGGTCTGCAGGGCTTTTCCTGGCTGCGTGACCTGGCGGCGGCGGCTGGCCGGGAGAAAGGCGCCCGCCTCGCCGAGGCCATCGCCGCCCGCTGGCTGGTCGCCCACGGCACCCGCGCCGACGACGCCTGGCGACCCGAATTGTGGGGCGAGCGCATCCTGTTCTGGACCGCTTACGCGCCCTACGTTTTGTCCAGCCGCGACGGCGGCTATCGTTCGGCCCTGCTCAACACGCTTGCCCGCGGCGCCCGCCAGCTCGATGCCACCGCCGAGAAGGCGCCGCCCGGTCTGCCGCGGATCACCGCCTGGGCCGGGGTCGTCGCCGCCGCCCTGCTGATCCAGGGCGGCCTGCCCCGCGTTGCCCGCGGCGAGGCCGGCTTGATGCGGGCCTTGGCTACCGCCCAGTTCGAGGACGGCGGGCTGATGAGCCGATCGCCGGCGGAGCAAGTGATGCTGGTCGACCGGCTCGGTCTGCTTCGCGCCGCCTATTTCGCGGCCAGGCAGACCTTGCCCGACGGGCTTGAAAGCGCGGCGGCGGCGGCGCTGGCGGCGCTGCATGGCGTCACCATGGGCGATGGCGGCCTGTCGAGCTGGCAAGGCGGCAATCCCGGCGACCCGGCGCGGATCGCGGCCTTGGTCGAAGGTTGCGGCCTGCGCGCCCGTCCGCTCCGCCAGGCGCGGGGCTGGGGCTATCAGCGGCTGTCGGCGCTCGGCACCATTCTGGTGATGGACGCCGCCCCGCCGCCGCCACCCAAAATGGTGACCGGCAGCGCCTCGACCCTGGCGTTCGAGCTCAGCGACGGCGCGCAGCGGCTGGTGGTCAATTGCGGCGGTCCAGCCGGGCTGCCACACGCGCTGCCCACCGATCTGGTGCAGGCCTTGCGGACCACCGCTGCCCACAGCACCCTGGCCCTGGCCGACACCAATTCCACCGCCATCCTCGACGACGGTTCGCTTGGCCGCGGCGTCGGCGATGTCGCCATCGAGCGCTTCGAGGATAATGACTCAAGTCGAGTCCAGGCCAGCCACGACGGCTATGTCCGCGGTTTCGGGCTGGTCCACCAGCGCACCCTCGTCCTTGGCAATGACGGCAAGGAAGTGCGCGGCAACGACCAATTGCTGCCCAAAGGCCGCAAGCGGATCCGCGAGGCCGCGCCGTTCGCCATTCGCTTCCATCTGGCGCCGGGAATCGAGGCGACCAGCACCGCCGACGGCATGGGCGCCATCCTGCGGCCTGGGGGCGGCGCCCCGCCGTGGAACTTCCGCTGCCGCGGGGCGATGCTGTCGATCGAGGAAAGCCTGCACGTTTCGGGTACCGGCGAGGTCCGGCCGACGCTGCAGTTGACCGTCGTCGGCGAAGTCTCGGCGCTGGGCGGGGCGACCGCCTGGCAATTCCGCCGCTCGAGTTGAAGGACCACGGAATGACCGATCTGGTGCCGGTACGGCGCGCTTTGATTTCCTTGTCGGACAAGACCGGCCTTGAGGAGCTGGCGGCCGGGCTCGCCCGCCACGATGTCGCGCTGGTTTCGACCGGCGGCACCGCCGGCAGGCTTCGCGAATCGGGCCGCGAAGTGCGGGATATCAGTGAACTGACCGACTTTCCCGAGATGATGGACGGGCGGGTCAAGACGCTGCACCCCAAGGTCCACGGCGGCCTGCTGGGCGTGCGCGACAATCCGGAACATGCGGCGGCGATGGCCGAGCACGGCATCGCGCCGATCGACCTGGTGGTCGTCAATCTCTATCCCTTCCTCGAGACGTTGATGCGCGGCGCGGCACGCGACGAGATCATCGAGAATATCGACATTGGCGGCCCGTCGATGGTCCGCTCGGCGGCCAAGAATCACGCCTTCGTCGCCATTGTCACCGACCCGGCTGATTATGCCGAGCTGCTCGCCGAGATGGACGCCAACGGCGGCGGAACGACGCTCGCGTTGCGCAAGCGGCTGGCGGCCAAGGCCTTCGCCTTGACCGCCGAATATGATGCGATCGTCTCGCAATGGTTCGCGTTCGGCGACTTGGCTCAGCGCTGGCCGGAAAGCTGGACCTTTTCAGCCAAGCTGAAGATGCCGCTGCGCTACGGCGAGAACCCGCACCAGCAGGCGGCGCTCTACGTGCCCGTCGGCCCCGCGGCGCAGGGAATCGCCCAGGCCCGCCAGGTCCAGGGCAAGGCATTGAGCTTCAACAATTTGAACGACGCCAATGCCGCGCTGGAGCTGGCCGCCGAGTTCCGTGACGGCCCGCCGAGCGTCGTCATCGTCAAGCATGCCAACCCTTGCGGCGTCGCCCAGGCCGACACCCTGGCCGAGGCCTGGCAACAGGCGCTGGCCTGCGACAGCGTCTCGGCCTTCGGCGGCATCGTCGCCGTCAATCGCCCGCTCGATGCCGCCACCGCCGAAGCGATCACGGACATCTTCACCGAAGTGGTGGTCGCGCCGGACGCCGACGACGCCGCCAAGGCGGTCTTCGCCAAGAAGAAGAATTTGCGCCTGCTGTTGACTGGCACTCTTCCCGACCCGGCGCGGGGCAGCCAGCGGCTGGCGGTGATCACCGGCGGTCTGCTGGTCCAGGACGGCGATAATGGCCGGATCACCGGCGACGACCTCAAGATCGTCACCAAACGCGCCCCGACCGACCGCGAGCTGGCCGACTGCCTGTTCGCCTGGACGGTCGCCAAGCACGTCAAGTCGAACGCCATCGTCTATGCCAAGGACGGGGTCACCGCCGGCATCGGCGCCGGCCAGATGAACCGCCGCGATTCGGCTCGGATTGCCGCCATCAAGGCGCGCGAGGCGGCCGAGACCCACGGCTGGAGCGAGCCGCGCACCATCGGCAGCGCGGTCGCCTCCGATGCCTTCTTCCCGTTCGCCGACGGGCTATTGGCGGCGGCGGAAGCCGGCGCCACGGCGGTCATCCAGCCCGGCGGCTCGATCCGCGACGAAGAGGTGATCGAGGCCGCCGACGACGCCGGCCTGGCGATGGTCTTCACCGGCATGCGGCATTTTCGCCATTGAGCCGCCGAGCGCAGCGAAGCGATTGCGGAGCAATCGTTAGCAGCGCGTAGAGTTGGCGAAATGCGGACGGCCTGCGGCCAAAGGCCGACAGGACCGACGTCACGGGATTTACTCCCGTGACGGCTACGCAAGTGGGATTACCGCGGCGCGTCGCCGCCGACGCTGGGGTCGGGCAGGCTCAATTCCTCGATTTCGCTGCGGCGCATGCGAAACAGTTCGCGGTCCTCGGGCCCGAAACCCTTGGTCCAGATAACGAGGCCAAAGGCGACCAGGATCGCCGGGATGCCGGCCAGCAGCTCGAGCCATTCGAGGCTATGCGGCAGCAAGGTGAACAGCCAGCCGACCGCCGCCGCCGCGGCGCTGGCCCAGACCAGCGCCCAGCGCCAGCCGGACACCGGCGAGTCGAGCAGGCGATGCAGCAGCCGCGTCTTGACGATCGCCGCGAAGCCCAGCGCCAGCATCAAGGCGATGGCCGGGCCGGTCGCCTGCCACATGCCCGAATCGCCCGGGGAGCTCAGGCCCATGATCTGCCACAGGTCGGCCGTGCGGACACGCTCCAAAGCGAAGATCAGGGCAATGGTCATCACCGCCTGGAGGACGATCATCACCAGGCTGATCAACATGTTGCGGGTGCGCGCGCAATAAATCAGCGCCGATTCGCTGACCGCGGCCATGGCGGCGACGACTTCGGCGGCGAGCAGGAAGGCGAGCGCCGCGGTGCCGGCGACGAATTCGGGTCCGACCAGGCCCATCACCCCCTCGCCTGGAATGCCCAGGGCAAGGGCGACGGCGCTCTGCGCGGCGATCACCCAGAAGCCGACCTGGCGCACCTGCCTGGCGACGGCGTCGAAGTTCTTGGCGGCGATGTTGCGGGAGATGACCGGCCCCAGGATCGGGTCGAAGCTGGTCTTGAGCTTGGCCGGCAGCGACGCGACGTTCTGGGCGACATAATAAATGCCGACCACCGACGGCGAGGCGAGCAAGCCGAGGATGGCGATGTCGACCCGCCTTGACCCCCATTCGACCGCGTCGGCGGCGGCCACCGGCAGGTTGAGCCGCGCCATCCGCCACAGGCTGGCCGGGTCCGGGCTCCAGCCGTGCGGCACGCCATAGCTCCTGAGGAAGGGAATCAGCGAGGCGACCAGCGCCCCCACCATCGACATGACATAAGCGATGATGAGGCCGTCGCGGGTCGAGATGAACGACCAGGCGAAGGCGGCGATGCTGATCGTCCACGGTTCGACGATGGCGCGCGCCCGCACCGTCGCGCCGACGTCGTGGCGATAGGCGAGCGCGGCCAGGCTGATGTCCGACCAGGCGAGCGCGATGATGGTCAGCGGCAGCAGCCACTCCAGGCCGGTGATGGCGCTGTTGGGGAACATCGCCTGCGGGAAGACCATCAGCAGCGCCATGAACAAGGCCGATCCGATCGCGGCGACCAGCAAGGCGTCCCAGACGACCCAGACATGCGGCTTGTCGGTGTGCGCCAGTTGCTGCGCCAGGCCGCGCCTCAGGCCGAGCGTCGCCAGCTGCGCGGCGAACTCGACCACCAGGACGGCGTAGGCGAAGCGGCCGAGCGAATCGGCGCCATAGATGCGGCCGGCGATGAACAGGAACGGCAGCCGCGCCAGCAGCCGCAGGATGAAGCCGAAGAAATTGATCCGGCCGCCGCGCGCCAGCGCCGCCAGATCAGCGGTCAGTGCCCCCTGTTTTTCCGCTTCGGTCAATGCGCGGCGCCCCAATGCGCACCCCAGCCGACCTCGACGTCCAGCGGCACGTCGAGCGTCATTGCCGGCTCGGCGGCCTTGGCCATGACCTCGCGGACGACGGCGGCGGCCTCGGCCTCGCGCCCGTCGGGCACTTCGAACAGCAGTTCGTCGTGGACCTGCAGCAGCATCCGCACGCCTTCCAACCCCGCCGCTTCCAGCGCCTGGTCCATGCGGTTCATCGCCCGCTTGATGAGGTCGGCGCTGGTGCCCTGGATCGGGGCGTTGATCGCGGCCCGCTCGGCGCCGGCGCGGAAGCTGGGGTTGCCGGCGCGGATGTTGGGGAAATGGGTCTTGCGGCCGAACAAGGTGCGGGTGAAGCCGTGCTCCCGGACGAAGGCCAGGGTCTCGTCGATGTAGGCGCGGATGCCCGGAAAGCGCTCGAAATAGCGGGCGATGATCGCCTGGCCTTCCTCGCGGGGCACACCCATGCGCGACGCCAGGCCCCAGGCCGAAACCCCGTAGAGAATCGCGAAGTTGACCATCTTCGCCTTGCCGCGCGTATCGCGGTCGACCGTGCCGAACAATTCCTCGGCGGTCATGGCGTGGATGTCCTCGTGCGCCGCGAACGCCGCCTTCAATTGCGGCACGTCGGCCATGTGGGCGGCGATCCTCAGCTCGATCTGGCTATAGTCGGCGCTCATCAATTGAAAGCCCGGCTCGGCGACGAAGGCGTCGCGGATCTTGCGGCCGATCTCGGTCCGGATCGGGATGTTCTGCAGGTTCGGCTCGGTCGACGACAGCCGGCCCGTCTGCGCGCCGGACAGGCTGAAGCTGGTGTGGACCCGCCCCGTCTCCGGGTTGATCTGCGCCTGCAGCGCATCGGTGTAGGTCGACCGGAGCTTGGTCAGCTGCCGCCAGTCGAGCACCAGGCGGGCGGCGTCGACGCCCTCGCCGGCCAGCCGCTCGAGCTCGGTGACGTCGGTGGAATAGGTGCCGCTCTTGCCCTTGCGCCCGCCTTTCAGGCCAAGCCGCTCGTAGAGCACCTGGCCCAATTGCTGGGGTGAGCCGATGGTGAACGGCCCGCCCGCCGCCTCATGGACCTGCGCCTCGAGCGCCGTGATCTCCTTGGAGAATTCGCTCGACAGCTTCGCCAGATAGTCCCGGTCGACCTTGATCCCGCGCCGTTCCATGCGGCCGACGGTGGCGACCAAGGGCCGGTCGACCATCTCGTAGACCCGGGTGACGTTCTCCGACGCCAGCCGCGGCTTCAATCGCTGCCACAGCCGCAAGGCGATGTCGGCGTCCTCGGCGGCATATTCGGTGGCCTGGGGCAGCGGCACCTTGTCGAAGGTGATCTGCTTGGCGCCGGTCCCGCACAGCGCCTTGAACGGGATGCACTCATGGTTGAAATGGGTCTTGGCCAATTCGTCGAGGCCATGGCCGCTGCGCCCGGCATCGAGGTCGAAGCTGATCACCAACGTGTCGTCGTAGGGCGCCACCTCGATGTCGTGCTTGGCGAACATCACCCAGTCATATTTGAGGTTGTGGGCGATCTTCAGCACCGCCGGGTCCTCGAGCATGGGCTTGAGGCGCTCCAGCACTTGCGCCATCGGCAGCTGGTTGGGCGCGTCCGAATAGAGGTCCCCGCCGCCGTGGCCGACGGGAATGTAGCAGGCCTTGTTGGGCGCCGTCGCCAGGCTGATCCCGACCAGTCGGGCGATGACGCAGTCGATGCAGTCGGTTTCGGTGTCGATCGCGACCATGCCCAGCGCCATTGCCTCGGCGATCCAGCGGTCGAGCGCATCCAATGTCGTCACCGTCTCATAGGCCGAGCGGTCGACAATGATGTCCTCCGCCTCGGCCGGAGCCGCCACCGCCGGCTTCGACGCCATGACGTCAACCGGCCGCGCCCCGCCGGACGAGGCGCCGCCGCCTTGCAGCCGGGCCAGCATGGTCTTGAACCCCTGGTCCTCCAGGAAGGCCGCCAACGGCTCCTTGGGGATGCCCTTGAGCGCCAGGCCCTCCAGCGGCTCGGGCAGCGGCGCGTCGCATACCAGCCGCACCAATTCCCGGGAAAGGCGCGCCATGTCGGCATGCTCGATGAGGTTCTGCTTCAATTTCGGCTTCGTAATTTCATCGGTCGACGCCAGCACGGTTTCCAGGTCGCCATATTGCTGGATCAGCTGGCTGGCGGTTTTCGGCCCGATGCCGGGTACGCCCGGCACATTGTCGACGCTGTCGCCCATCAAGGCCAGCACGTCGCCGACCTTGTCCGGCCCAACGCCGAACTTCTCGATCACCTGGGCAATGCCGATCCGGCGGTCGTTCATCGTGTCGAGCATGTCGACCCCGGCGTCGGCATCGATGAGCTGCATCAAATCCTTGTCGGAACTGACGATGGTCACCTTCCAGCCGGCCCGGGTCGCCGCCCTCACGTAGCAGGCGATGATGTCGTCCGCTTCCAGCCCCGCTTCCTCGATGCACGGGATGGAGAAAGCCCGCGTCGCGGTGCGGATCAGCGGAAATTGCGGGACCAGGTCCTCGGGCGGCGGCGGCCGGTTGGCCTTGTACTGGTCGTACATTGTGTTGCGGTGGGTCTGCTCCGACGCATCGAGGATGACTGCCATGTGGGTCGGCCCGTCGGCCTGCTCCAGACCCTGCGCCAGCTTCCACAGCATCGCCGTATAGCCATAGACGGCGCCGGCGGGCTGGCCGTGGCGGTTGGTCAGCGGCGGCAGCCGGTGATAGGCACGGAAGATGTAGCTCGACCCGTCGACCAGGTAGAGGTGGGGCTGGGGTCGGCTGGCGGGCGCGTCGGACATTCGGCCGCGGGTTTAGCAGGGCACGCGCGCGATGCCAGCCTGACGAAGGAGCGGCTTATGGGGGAAAAGTTCGAGCGCCACCGCCAGCCCTGGCGGCAGGACGAAATCCAGAAACTGCATCTGCTTGCCGGCAAGGGCATGAGCCTGCGCGCCATCGCCCGGGCGCTGACGCGGAGCGAGGAATCGGTGCAGATCAGGGCACGGGCCGACAAGCTGACGATCAGCAAGCTGCGGTAGTTCGCGCCGTCGTTGCGGCCTTCAACTTTCCGACCAGCTCACGAACACCGGCTGGCCCATCGCCGACAGCGCGCTCGACAATCGCCGACCCGCAAATCACGCCGGCGGCTCCTGCTTGCAACGCCGCGCGCACATGTTCCGCCGTCGAAATGCCGAACCCGAGGACCGGCGGCGGCGCGCCATGCTGGGCCAAGCGGTCGAACAATGTCCGGTGGGCCAGGCGCGGCGCGTCGCCGGCGCCGGTGACGCCGCTGCGCGCGACGCAATAGGTGTAGCCCCGGCTCATCGCCGCGATCCGGGCGATGGTCGCGTCGGGCGTGTTGGGGGCCGCGATCAGCACCGGGGCGATGCCGGCGGCAAGCGCGGCGGCGGCGAACGGCTCGGCTTCCAGGCTGGGCACGTCGGCGATCAGCAGGCTGTCGGTCCCGGCTTCGGCCAGTGCCGCGCAGAAGCTCTCAACGCCTTTCGCCGCGACGATATTGGCATAGGTCAGGACGCCGATGGGGACGTCCGGATGGCGGGCACGAAACCCCGCGATCAGGTCGAAGCAATCGGCGGTCCTCACGCCGGCGGCCAGCGCTCGGGCGGCGGCGACCTGGATCACCGGCCCGTCGGCGATCGGGTCGGAGAAGGGAATGCCGACCTCGACCATGTCGGCGCCGCCTTCCACCAATGCGTCGAGCATGGCGGCGCTGGCATTGGGCTCGGGGTCCCCGAGCATCAGGAAGCCGCCGAGCGCGCCCTCGCCGCGCCGCGCCAGCCGCTCGAACATGGCGGCGTAGCGGCTCATGTCTTTCGCTCCAGCAGCGGCTGGACCGAGGCCATGTCCTTGTCGCCGCGCCCCGACAGGCCGACCAGCAGGACCAAAGGACGCTCGCTCGCCTCGGCCATGCGAAGCGCCTCGGCGATGGCATGCGACGATTCGAGCGCCGGGACGATGCCCTCGTGCCGCGCCAGCGCCGCGAAGGCGGCCAGCGCCGCCTCGTCGGTGGCACCGACGTAAGTGGCGCGGGCGATGTCCTGCAAATGAGCATGCTCCGGCCCGACCGCGGGGTAATCGAGCCCGGCCGAGACCGACCAGCTGTCGGCCACCTGACCGTCATTGTCCTGCAGGATCAGGGTCCGGGCGCCGTGCAGCACGCCTTCGCGCCCGCGCTGCAAGGTGGCGCCATGCGCGCCGCCGTCGAGGCCGCGCCCGGCCGCTTCGACCCCAACCAGCGCGACGTCCTCGTCGCCGATGAATTCGCTGAACAGGCCGATGGCATTGGAGCCCCCGCCGACGCAGGCGATGACGGCGTCGGGCAGCCGGCCTTCGGCCGCCACGATCTGCGCCCGCGCCTCCTCTCCGATCACCCGCTGGAACTGGCGGACCATCAGCGGGAAGGGGTGCGGCCCGGCGGCGGTGCCGAGCAGGTAATGCGTGGTCTCGAAGCTCGCCGCCCAGTCGCGCAGCGCCTCGTTGATCGCGTCCTTCAATGTCCGGTCGCCATTGCTGACGGGCACCACCTCGGCCCCCATCAACTCCATCCGGAAGACGTTCAGCGCCTGCCGCTCGACATCGTCGGCGCCCATGTAGATGCGTGTCTCGAGCCCGAACAGGGCGCCAACCATGGCGGTGGCGACCCCGTGCTGGCCGGCCCCGGTCTCGGCGATCAGCCGCGTCTTGCCCATCCGCCTGGCGAGCAGGGCCTGGCCGAGCACCTGGTTGGTCTTGTGGGCGCCGCCGTGGAGCAGATCCTCGCGCTTGAGGTAAAGGCGCGATCCATTGCCCAGGTTGCGGCACAGGGTCAGCGGCGTCGGCCGGCCGGCATAATCGCGCAGCAGTCCGTCGAGTTCGGCGCGGAAACCGGCGTCCTGTTCGGCGTCGAGGAACGCGCCCTCCAATTGTTCGAGCGCGGGAACCAGGATCTCGGGGACAAAGCAGCCGCCGAACCTGCCGAACCTGCCGTTCAGGCGCATTCGGCCAGCGCCTTTTGCTTCGCGACGGGCCGCAGCGCATCGAACAGGGCCGCGATTTTCGCCGGCGACTTGGCCCCCGGCGCTTCGTCCACCGCCGAGCCGACATCGATGGCAAACGCGCCCAAGGCCATCGCCGCGCCGCCATTGTGGGCACCGATGCCGCCGGCGATCAGCGCGTGTGGCAGCTCGGGGCGATGCCGCACCGCACCCCAGTCGAACGCGCTGCCGCTGCCGCCGCGGCCATTGTCGAACAGGATGCGGTTGCCGCCGGGGCGTCGCCGTCCGCCGCTTTCCGCCAGCCAGATTTCGCCGTCGAAGGCGCGGCGCAGCCCGGCGACAAAGTCCGGCCCTTCCTGCCCGTGTAGCTGCACCGCGTGCAGCGGCAGCCGTCGGGCGGTGGCGACGACATCGGCCAGCGGCGCGTCGCGGAACACGCCGACCAAAGGCGGATGATGGGCGCTGCCACCAAGCGCCCGCTCGATGGCACCGGCCGACACCGCCCGCCGCGTTCCGGCCACGAACACCAGCCCGGCAAAGCAGGCCGGGGCGGCGGCCTCGAGGTCGGCGGCCGTCCGCAGCCCGCACAATTTCACCCGCCCGAACGCCAGCGCCCGCGCCGCTTCACGCGGGTCGGGCGCACGCATCACCGAAGAACCGATCAGGAAGCCGTCGACGTGGCGGGCGAGCCGCTCGACATCGGCGCGAGAATCGATCCCTGATTCGGCGACAAGCGTTCGGCCCGCCGCCATCGGCGCCAGCCGCCCGGTCACGGACAGTTCGGCGCGGAAGGTGCTGAGGTCGCGGTTGTTGATGCCGATCAGCGGCGCGCCCAGCGCCAGCGCGCGGCGCATCTCGGCCTCGTCATGGACTTCGACCAGCACGTCCATCCCGAGCCGCCGTGCTTCGCTCGTCACGGCTCGCGCTTCCTTGTCGCCAAGCACCGCCAGGATCGCCAGCACCGCGTCGGCGCCGGCGATCCGCGCTTCCGTCACCTGGCGCGGATCGACGATGAAATCCTTGGCCAGGATCGGCCCGGCGAAGGCGGTGCGCGCGACGGCGAGGTCGGCCAGCGATCCGCCGAAGAAGCGCGCGTCGGTCAGCACGCTCATCGCGTCGGCGACGCCGCAATAAGCGCGGGCGATGGCGGCCGGGTCGGCATGATCGCGCAAGATGCCGGCCGATGGCGAGGCGCGCTTGAACTCGAAGATGAAGCGGCCGCCGGGCCGGCGCATCGCCGCCAGCAGACTGCGGCCGGTCGGGCAGGCGCGGGCGCGCAAATCCTCGATCGCGACCGCGCCGAGCCTTGCCGCCACCTCCGCCTGCTTGGCGGCGACGATCTCCACGAGCCGCCCCAGCTCAGTCATGGCTGGCCTCGACGAACCGCGCCAGCACGTGGCCCGCCCCGCCCGACAGCAAGGCCTCACGCGCCAAACTGGCGCCTTCGCGCAAGTCGGCTGCCTTGCCCGCGGTGACCAGCAAGGCGGCGGTGTTGAGAATGACGATGTCCTCCTCCGGCTCCGTCGCCTTGCCCGCCAGCAACGCTCGCAGCCGGCTCGCATTCTCCTCGATGCTGCCGCCGGCGACGACCTTCAGCGGCGCCCGGTCGAGCCCGGCATCCTCGGGCGCCAGCATCAGCTCGGTCATGGTCCCGTGCGACAAACGGATGGCGCGGGTTTCGCCGTGTAGCGCGACCTCGTCGAGCCCGCTGCCGTGGACGATCAGCGCCTGCTCGACTCCGACCGCATCGACCACCTCGGCGATTCGCTCGAGCATCGTCGGGTCGGCGACGCCGAGCAATTGCACCGGCGGCCGCGCCGGATTGATGCAGGGGCCGAGCAGGTTCATCACCGTCCGCACCTGCAATTGCCGGCGGACGAGCGCGGCATGCTTCATGCCGGGGTGGTAGGCCGGCGCGAACAGGAAGCAGAAGCCGATCTCGTCGAGCAGCGCCCGTGCCCTTTCCGGCGACAAGGCGATCCGCGCCCCGACCGCTTCCAGCACGTCGGCCGATCCGCAGCGGGAGCTGACACTGCGGTTGCCATGCTTGGCGATCGGCAGGCCGCAGGCGGCGGCGACAAAGGCGGTCGCGGTCGACACGTTGATCAGCCCCGACCCGTCGCCGCCGGTGCCGCAGCAATCGGCGAACGGATAATCGGGCCGCTCGAACGGCAAGGCGGCGGCGGACAAGGCGCGGGCCGCGCCGATCATCTCGGCGGCGGTCTCGCCCTTCATCCGAAGCGCGATCAGCAAGGCGGCGATCTCGGCTGGCTCGAGCTTGCCGATCACCAGCCGCTCGAACAGATGCTCGGACTCGTCGAACGACAGATCCTCGCCCGACAGCAGGCGCGGCAGGGGGTTGGGGACGGGCAGCGACGGTTGGTCCGCGACCGGCGCGGGCGGGGTGTTTTCGGCAATCTGGATATGGTTCAGCATGACGCGGTTCCTTGAGCGGAAAGGGCAATAAAAAAGCCCGCCGGATGGGCGGGCCTCGAAGGGGTCTGGTGAAAAGGGCGCTTCAGGCCCGGATGGTCACCAGCCGCGCCATCGCGCCGCCGCAAATGCCGCCGCGCGCCACCAGGTGACGGCAAGGTTCGGCAAGGCGTGGACGCGGGTCATGAGGGCATCTTGCGGGGATTTGCGCGGCCCGTCAACGGGATGGGGATCTAGGGGCGAGGCGGGAATGTCGGGTTGCAGCGTCCGCTTCCGACCCAAAGCAGACCCGCCACGCAAGAAAAGCCTGTCCTACAGGCCCCCACTTGTGGTCCAGACTCGTCGATGCGCACCGGCGATTCGCTTTCTCTCCGCAAATCCGCGCCGCGGGTCCGCCGCGACG
>JAKFFL010000211.1:0-18454 GCA_036675225.1 Sphingomonas sp.
CGTGCGGTTGCATTGCTCGGCAGCCTCGATGGCGATGGCTTGCAGCCGCTCCAGTTTGACCCGCTCGACGATGGTGCGCCGCGTCGTCACCGGCAGCAGGCGGGCGATGCCGAGCTCGGTCGCTTTTTCGACCAGCCAGTCGGTCTGAGCACGCTTGACCGGGGCGAAGGCGAGCCACAGGTCGGGCACCGCCTCCTGCTCGCGGGTCCGGTCCTCGACCATCAGGGTCATGCGCTTCCTGCCCGCTTCGGCAATTCGCGCAATCCACTCGCCCGATGCGCCGTCGAACACAAGGACATGCTCGCCGACGCCCAGCCGCATGACGTTGCCGAGGTAATTGGCCTGGCCGGCGTCCAACTCGACCGTCACGCCATTGGCCAGCGGCGTCCGCACATACAGGCGCGGCAGGCTTTTCGGCGGCCAGGCGGGGGTGGCGGGCATGGTTGCCACCTACGGCATTCCCGCGCAGGCGGGAATCCCGCTTGGCCAATTCCATTCTGAAAGAAAAGCGGGGCCCCCGCTTCCGCGGGGGTGACGACTGAGGCTAGGTGAGGTGGTGAACGCGAGCCTTGAAACCGTCCCCGACAGCGAGCGGCGCGGGTTGATTGGCGCCTTGCCGCCAGCCTTGAGGCCATTTGCGTCGCTGATGCGGCTGGACCGGCCGATCGGGACGTGGCTGCTCTACTGGCCATGTGCCTGGGGCGTGGCGCTGGCGGGCGTGCGTGGGCGCTGGGACCTGTTTCTGTGGCTGGCGCTGGGCGCCTTCGCCATGCGCTCGGCGGGTTGCGTCTATAATGACATTGTCGACCGCGATCTCGACCGGCGGGTGGAGCGGACGCGGCTGCGGCCGCTGGCGAGCGGACGGGTGTCGGTGCGCGCCGCCTGGGCTCTGACCATTGGCCTTTGCCTGATCGGCCTGATTGTCCTGCTGCAGCTCAATCGCGCCGCGCAGCTGGTCGCGCTCGCCAGCCTCGCCCTTGTCGCCGCCTATCCTTTCATGAAGCGCATTACCTGGTGGCCGCAGGCCTGGCTCGGGCTCGTCTTCAGCTGGGGGGCGCTGGTCGGCTGGGTGGCGGTGACCGGCTCGCTGGCGGCGCCGGCGGTGCTGCTGTGGCTGGGCAGCGTCGCCTGGGTCGTCGGTTACGACACGCTCTACGCCATCCAGGACAAAGAGGACGATGCCCTGGTCGGGGTGAAAAGCAGCGCGCGGCGGCTCGGAAAGCGGGCGCCGCTCGGCGTCGCCATTTTCTATATGCTGGCGCTGGCCGGCTGGGGCGCGGCCATCTGGATGGTCAAGCCGACCTGGGTGGCGCTGGTGGCGCTGGTTCCGGCGACTGTCCATCTCGCCGGCCAGGTGGCGCGGGCCGATCCGAGGGACGGGGAGGGGGCGCTGGTCTTGTTCCGGTCCAATCGCACGTGCGGGCTGCTGGTGTTCGCGGCGATGCTGGTGGTGGGCTTGAGCACGATCTAGTGCTCCTGCGAAGGCAGGAGCCCAGACCGGCGAAGCCGTTCCTGAGCGCTTGCGCGCGACTGGGTCCCTGCCTTCGCAGGGGCACGAAACGCCTTTGACGTTCGCCCCGCCAACTCCTAACCGCCGCGCCATGTTGAGCGTTTCCAAGGCCCAGGACAAAGCCGAAAAGTTGGTCGAGCAGGCGCGCGTGGCGGGCGCCGAGGCGGCCGATGCGATTTACATCGGCGAGCGGTCGAGCGGGGTGCAGGTACGCAAAAGCGCGCTGGAGGATGTCCATCGCTCCGAAGGCGAGGAAATCGGCCTGCGCGTGTTCCTGGGAACGAAGTCGGCGAGCGTCTCCTCGTCCGACTTCGGCGAGGAGGCGCTGTCGGCTTTGGTCGGGCGGGTGCTGGCGATGGCCGGCGAGGCGCCCGAAGACCCGTTCGCGGGGCTGGCGCCGGCTGAGCTGCTAATGACCGGCGGCCTGCCCGACCTCGACAATTGGGACGGCGCGGAGCCCGAGCCGTCGGCGCTCAAGGCCCGGGCGCTGGCGGCCGAGGGCGCCGCTTTGGCGGTCGCCGGCGTGACCAACAGCAACGGCGCCACGGCGACGGCCAGCGCCTCGACGATCGCGCTGGCGACCAGCCACGGTTTTGCCGGCGCCTATCGCGCCTCTGGGCACAGCTGCTCGGCCAGCGTCATCGCCGGCGAAGGCGCATCGATGCAGCGCGATTTCTCGTGGCACAGCGCCCGCCATGCCGCGGACCTCGACGATCCAGCCGAGATCGGTCGCCGCGCCGGCGAACGGGCGGTGGCGCGGATCGGCAACGTCAAGCTGGCGCCCGGCAAGCTGCCGGTCATCTTCGAGCCGCGCGTAGCGGCCACCCTGCTCGGCCATTTCGTGGCCGCGATCAGCGGCTCGGCCATTGCCCGCAAGACCAGCTTCCTGCTCGACCGGCTGGGCGAGCCGGTGTTCGCCAAAGGCATCACCGTTCATGACGATCCCTTGCGCCAGCGCGGCCTCAGGAGCCGGGCGTTCGACGGCGAGGGGCTACCGGTCAAGGCAATGGATATCGTCGCCGACGGCGTGCTGACCAGCTGGCTGGCGGCCAGTGCCGATGCCCGCCAGCTCGGCATCGCGCCGACCGGCCATGCCGTGCGCGGCGTCAGCGGCGCGCCGGGGGCGGGGCCGTCCAACCTGTTCCTCGCCGCCGGCGCGCGCAGCCGCGAGCAATTGCTGGCCGCCTTCCCGCGCGCGATCCTGGTCACCGAGCTGATCGGCCAGGGCGTCAACGGCGTCACCGGCGACTACAGCCGCGGCGCCGCCGGCTTCCTCATCGAGCATGGCGAGATCGCCGGGCCGGTCGCGGAGATCACCATCGCCTCGAACCTCAAGGACATGTTCGCGACTCTGGAGCCGGGGAGCGATCTGCGGTTCCGGCGCGGTGTGGACAGCCCGACGGTGCTGGTCCCGGAAATGGTGGTCGCCTCCGGCTGACTGCTGGGGGGCAGTCAGACGGCGACCACGGCGTCGGCCTAGGCGTCCTGCCCGACCTTCGGCACGCCGAGCCGCGGAATCTCGATCTTCGGGCAGCGGTCCATGACCACCTTGAGACCAGCAGCCTCGGCGCGCTTGGCGGCATCCTCGTTGATGACGCCGATCTGCAGCCAGACCGACTTGGCGCCGGCGGCGATGGCTTCGTCGACCGCTTCGCCGGCGGCGGCCGGGCGGCGGAAGATGTCGACGATGTCGATCGGCTCGCCGATCTGGGAGAGTTCGCGCCAGACGAACTCGCCGTGGATGCGTTCGCCGGTGATCTGGGGGTTGACCGGAATGACGCGGTAGCCGCGCTCCTGGAGATATTGCATCACCCGGTACGAGGGGCGGTCGGGGCGGTCGGAGGCGCCGATCATGGCGATGGTGCGCGCCTTGGCGAGCAATTCGTAAATGTCCTCGTCGCGGGTCAACGGCATGGCCTGGTCTCCCTGACAGTAACAATGCGTCAGCCGGCGATTGTCTCCAGCTGCACCAGCAAGCGGCGGGCGAGCTCGGCGAAGGCATCGGCCGCCGGGCCGTCGCCGGCGGCGGGCGGCTGGCCGGCG
The DNA here is from genome assembly GCA_036675225.1 of Sphingomonas sp. Classification (GTDB taxonomy): domain Bacteria; phylum Pseudomonadota; class Alphaproteobacteria; order Sphingomonadales; family Sphingomonadaceae; genus Sphingomicrobium. Next base: position 3,554 of record JAKFFL010000211.1, read on the forward strand.
TCGGACGCTTCGCGCAAGCTTGCCGACAAGGGCAGGCGGCCGAGGAAGGCGATGCCTAGCCGCTTGGCCTCGGCTTCGGCGCCGCCATGGCCGAACGGGTCGGACGGCCGGCCGCAATGCGGACAGTCATAGCCGGCCATGTTCTCGACGATCCCGGCCACGGGCACATGGGTCTTCTCGAACAGATCGACGGCCCGGGCGGCGTCAATCAGCGACAGATCCTGCGGGGTGGAGACAATCACCGCGGCGGCCGGCCGCGCCTTCTGGATCAGCGACAATTGCACGTCGCCGGTGCCGGGCGGCAAATCGACCAGGATCAGATCGGCGTCGCCCCAGTCGGCCTCGAGCAACTGGTTGAGGGCGCTCGATGCCATCGGTCCGCGCCACGCCAGCGCCGTGCCGTCGGCGACCAACTGGCCGACCGACAGCAATTTCACGCCGTGCGCGGTCAGCGGGATCAGCTGCTTGCCCCGCGCCTCGGCGCGTGCCGTCGCGTTGAACAATCGCGGCTGCGACGGCCCGTAAATGTCGGCGTCGACCAGACCGACCTTCCTGCCCATCCGCGCCAAAGCGACGGCAAGATTGGCGGCCAGGGTCGACTTGCCGACGCCGCCCTTGCCGCTGCCGATGGCGACGAAGGTCCGCTCCGGCCTGGCGGCGGTCAGGGCAACGCGCGCCTCGGTAACGCCGGGAATGGCGAGCGCGGCGGACCGCAAATCCTGCTCGAGCGCCTTCTGTTCGGCATCGTCGAGTCCGGTGGCGTCGACGACGAGCGAAGCGACGCTGCCCGACAAGCGGCGCGAGCGGATGCGCTCCGGGTGCGGAAGGCCTTCGAGCTGGGCGAGGTCGGGCATGGGCATCCCTTAGGACGCCGTCTCCGCCGGTTGCCACTGTTTTTCATCCATGTGGCTACCTATAGAGGATCGCATGAGCATTTTTTCGGGGCTGGGCGCGCTGGGCCGGGGTCTATTCAGCGACAATAAGGGCCCCTGGGGCCAGGCGCCCGGTGGGTCGGGCGGCGACGAGCCGCCGGAGCCGCCTGCTGGCGGCCAGGGCCCGTGGGGCGAGCCGCCCAAGCGGCGGCGCGGCGCCGGGCGGCCGACGACCGGCAACATCTCCAGCCTCGACGAGCTGATCGCGCGCAGCAAGCAACGATTCGGCGGCGGGGGACAAGGCGGTGGCGGAGGCGGTGGCTTTCCCGGCCAGCCCAGTGGGTCGATGATCAAATGGGCGCTGCTCGCGATTGTCGTCCTGTGGCTGGTGTTCACCACCATGCATCGGATCGCGCCGCAGGAGCGAGGCGTGGTCACCCAGTTGGGCCGGTATAATCGCACGCTCGAGTCCGGCATCGGCCTGACCCTGCCGGCGCCGTTCGAACGCGTGCAGAAGGTCGACGTCGAGAATATTCGCGAGATCAACCTCGGGTCCGCCAGCGAGGAAACCCTGATGCTGACCGGCGACCAGAACATCATCGACATCGCCTATCAGGTCCGCTGGAACATCAAGGATCCGGAGCTCTTCCTGTTCGAGATCGCCCAGCCCGAGGACACCATCAGGCAAGTCGCGGAAAGCGCCATGCGCCAGGCGGTCGCCAACGTCTCGCTGCAGGGCGCGATCGGCAACCAGCGCGGCATCATCGAGGCCCGGGTCGCGGAGGAAATGCAACAGACCCTCGACGCCTACCAATCGGGCGTCGACGTCCAGGGCGTCGCCATCCGCCAGGCCGATCCGCCGGCCGCCGTCAACGACGCCTTCAAGGAAGTGACGGCGGCGCAGCAGGAAGCCGAGAGTTACGTCAATCAGGCCAATGCCTATGCGCTGCAGCTTCGCCAGAAAGCGCAGGGCGAGGCGGGCGCCTTCGACCGCATTTATGTGCAGTACAAGGCGGCTCCGGGCGTCACCAAGCGACGCATGTATTACGAGACCATGGAGCGCGTGCTGCAGGGCGTCGACAAGACCATCGTCGAGGCCCCCGGGGTGACCAGCTACCTGCCGCTCAATGAGCTCAGACGAGCCCCCGTGAAGGAGCCGGCGCAATGATCGGCTTCATCCGCCGCCACCCGATGATGAGCGGACTCATCGTTTTGTTCGTGCTGTTCCTGGTGACCAGCACGTTCGCCATCGTGCCCGAGACCCGCCAGGGCATCGTCGTCCGCTTCGGCAAGCCGGTGCGGATCATCAACCGCTATGAGCCAGGCGAGCGGTTCGGCTCGGTCGGGGCCGGCATCGCCTGGCGGATCCCGATCGCCGAGAACGTTGTCTGGCTCGACAAGCGTGTGCGCAGCGTCGACATGGAGCGCCAGCAGGTGCTGTCGACCGACCAATTGCGGCTCGAGGTCGACGCCTTCGCCCGCTACCGGATCGTCGATCCGCTCACCATGTTCATCTCCGCGCGCACCGAGGAGCGGGTTGAAAGCGCGCTGCGTCCGATCCTCGGCTCACAGCTCAGGAACGAGCTCGGCAAGCGGCCGTTCGCCTCGCTCCTCAGCCCGGAGCGGGAGGGCGTCATGGACAACATCCAGGCCGGCCTCAACCGCGTCGCGCGGCAATATGGAGTCGAGATCGTCGACGTCCGTATCAAGAAGGCCGACCTGCCTGACGGGACGCCGCTGCAATCCGCCTACAACCGGATGGTCACCGCCCGCCAGCAGGAGGCGCGGTCGATTCGCGCCGAGGGCGCCAAGCGCGCGGCGATCATCCGCGCCGATGCCGACGCCGAAGCGGCGCAGACCTATGCGGCGGCGTTCGGCAAAGACCCGGAATTCTACGAATTCTATCGGGCGATGCAGTCGTACCAGACGACCTTCCTTGGCGACGGCGATGAAAAGCCAGCGCCGACGACCGTCATTTTGTCGCCGCAGAACGACTATCTGAAGGAATTTTCTGGACGATAGGCATCCAGCGATGTTCAATTTGCGTTCATGAGCTCGACCTAGCGTCGCGCGTCATCAACGCGTGTCTTCGAGCGAAAGGTTTGGAATGGTTGCGAAGGAGTCCGGACTCGTGCGTTATGCCTATGGAGTCGCCACCGCGTTGCTGATCGGCGGGACGGCCTTCTCGGTCGCCACCGGCCCCGTCGGAGCGCAGGTCGCCCAGAATGCACCGACGGCTTTGGGCCCGCGCGGAGCCCCCCAGTCGTTCGCCGACCTCGCCGCCCGCCTGCAGCCGGCGGTGGTCAACATCTCGACCCGCCAGCGCGTGCCGGTCCGCACCCAGGTCGACCCGTTCGAGGAATTCTTTCGCCGCTTCGGCGCGCCCGACGCGCCCCAGGGCCAGCAGCAGGCGCAACCGGGCCAGCCCGGCCCGCGGACTCGCGAGGCCGGCTCTTTGGGCTCGGGATTCATCATCTCGCCGGACGGCTATGTCGTCACCAACAACCACCTCATCCAGGGCATCGGCGGCACCGGCACGGTCGATACCGTCACCGTGACGCTGACCAACCGCAAGGAATATACCGCCCGCATCGTCGGCCGCGACAGTGCCTCCGACCTGGCGCTGCTCAAGATCGACGCGACCAATCTGCCATTTGTGAACTTCGGCGATTCGACCCGAACCCGGGTCGGCGACTGGGTGATCGCCATCGGCAATCCCTATGGCCTTGGCGGCACCGTCACCGCCGGCATCGTCTCCGCTTTGCACCGCGGCATCACCGGCGTCGGCGCCTACGACCGCTACATCCAGACAGACGCCAGCATCAACATGGGCAATAGCGGCGGGCCGATGTTCGACCTCGCCGGCAATGTCATCGGCATCAACTCGGCCCTGATCTCGCCGACCGGGGCCAGCGTCGGCATCGGCCTGGCCATCCCCGCCGAGCTGGCGAAGCCGGTCATCGAGTCCCTGCGCCGTGGCCAGCGCCCGCAGCGCGGCTATCTCGGCGTCGGCCTGCAGCCGCTCGACGAGAATATCGCTGCTTCATTGGGCTTGCCCAAGGACCAGGGCGAAATCGTCCGCTCGGTCGTCCCCGGCGAGGCGGCGGCGCGTGCCGGCATGCAGCAGGGCGACGTCATCATCCGCGTCGGCGGCGAGGAAGTGAATCCGGACCAGACGGTGTCTTATCTGATCGCCAATACGACGGTCGGCGCGCGCGTCCCGGTCGAGATCATCCGCGACGGCAGAAGGCAGACCCTCACCGTCGCCGTCGGCCAGCGACCGACCGAGGAGCAGCTCGCGCTGCAAGCTGGCGGCGGGGCCAATGACGGCACCCCGGACAGCGGAACCGCCGATGCGGCGGGCGCCGCCCAGGCGCTGGGCCTGACTATGGCCCCGCTGACGCCGCAGCTGGCGCAGCGATCCAACCTGCCGCCGACCGCGCGCGGGGTCATCATCACCGGCGTCGACCCGGCCAGCAAGGCGGCGGAGGAAGGCCTGCGCCCAGGCTATCTGATCGTCTCGGTCAACCGGCAGGCGGTCACCACGCCGGCGCAGGTCGCCGCGGCGATCGACGCCGCCCGCCGGGCGGGTCGGACCAGCGTGCTGCTGCTGATCAAGGTCGGCAACGCACCCGAGGCGTTCGTCGGAGTCGACATCACGGCACCGTAACCGTCTTGCTCCCGCTTGCGTCTTCGGCCTAGGTTCGCCCACTTCCGGAGGAGCAATGCGAGCCATGGCGGACCAGCCGACGACAATCTTCATTGGCGCCGGCGCGGGCGGCGCGCAGCCGCAGGCGCTGCAGCTGTCGCGCGCCAACCGCCACGGGCTGATCGCCGGCGCGACCGGGACCGGCAAGACAGTCACCTTGCAGGGCATTGTCGAAGGCCTGTCGGCAGCTGGAGTCCCGACCTTCGTCGCCGACGTCAAGGGCGACATCGCCGGCCTGGCCATGCCGGGCGCGGCCACCGCCAAGCCGCACGAGGCATTTGCGGCCCGTGCCAAGGAGATCGGATACGCTGACTGGGCCTACGACGCCGTCCCGGTGCAATTCTGGGACTTGTTCGGCGAACAGGGTCATGCCGTCCGCACCACGGTCAGCGAGATGGGCCCGCTGCTGCTCGCCCGGCTGATGAACCTCAATGACGTGCAGGAGGGCGTGCTGGCCATCGCCTTCCATGTCGCCGACAAGGAGGGGCTGATGCTCCTTGACCTCGACGATCTGCAGGCCATGCTTGTCCACGTCGGCGAGCGCGCCGACGAACTGACCCTGGAATATGGCAATGTCGCCAAGCCATCGGTCGGCGCCATCCAGCGCTCGCTGCTGCAGTTGCGCGCCCAGGGCGGCGACCATTTCTTCGGCGAGCCGGCGCTCGAGCTCGAGGATTTCCTCAAGCTCGACGAAGCTGGCAAGGGCGTCGTCAACATCCTCGCCGCCGACCGGCTGATGGCGTCCCCGCGGCTCTATTCGACCTTTCTTTTGTGGCTGCTGTCGGAATTGTTCGAGGAACTGCCCGAAGTGGGCGACGTCGCCAAGCCAAAGCTGTGCTTCTTCTTCGACGAGGCGCATCTGCTGTTCGACGATGCCCCACCGGCCTTGCTGGAGAAGGTCGAGCAGGTCGTCCGGCTGATCCGCTCGAAAGGCGTCGGCGTCTATTTCATCACCCAGAACCCGATCGATATCCCCGACAAGGTCGCCGGCCAGCTCGGCAACCGCGTCCAGCATGCCCTGCGCGCCTTCACCCCGCGCGACGAGGCCGCGGTCAAGTCGGCGGCAGAGACCTTTCGCCCCAACCCGGGAATCGACGTCGCCCAGGTGATCACCGAACTCAAGGTCGGCGAGGCCCTGGTTTCGCTGCTGCAGCCCGATGGCGCCCCATCGCCCGTCGAGCGGACCCTGATCAAGCCGCCGTCGTCGCGCGTCGGGCCGCTGACCGCCCAGGAGCGCGCGGTGTTCGTTTCGACCGACGCGATCGGGACTAAATATGACGCGCTGCTGGACCGCGACAGCGCCGAGGAGATCCTCAAGGCCAAGGCCGACGAGGCGGTCGCCGCCGCGGCCGCGGTCAAGGCGCAAGGCGAGGCCGAGAAAGCGGCCGCCGAAAAGGCCCGGCTGGACGCCGTCGCCGCCAAGGAAGCAGCACGCGCGCAGGCAGCCCAGGAGAAGCTGGCAAGCCAGCGGCAGCGCGAGGCGGAACGCGACGAAGCGCGGCGCGCTCGCGAGGCGGCCAAGCCGACCATGACCGACAAGATCATTACTTCGGCGACCCGCGCCGCGGCAAGCTCGGTCGGGCGGCAGCTCGGCAGCCAGATCCTGCGCGGCATTTTCGGGGGCCTGATGCGTGGTCGCTGACCGCACCGACGTCCGCGACCTGGAGCGGCAATGGCGCGACGCCTTGTTCGTCAAGGACGTCGACCGGCTGCGCCAGCTCATCCACCCGCAGTTCAAGCTGGTCGGGATCCGCTCGACCGGAACCGTTGCCGTCAGCCTCGAGGACTGGCTGGTCGCGTTGCAGCGGATGGACCTCGTCAGCCTTGAGGTCCGGGTGATGGACTCGGTGCGGCTCGATCAGACCATCGTCGCCACCGTCGATGCGCAGTGGAAGCTGCGCTTCATGGGCCATGCCATCGACGAGCGCGTGCTGCTGACCGATGTCTGGGTGAAGACCGAGGATGGCTGGCAAGTCGTGCGCCGCCACTCGAGCCCGGTGCCGGCCGGGGTCAGCATCGAATGATCGCCGCCTTCGCTGCCTTCCTTCTGGCCCTGGCCACGCCCGATGAGGGATTGGCCGGGACGTACCAGACACAGCAAATCGAAGTCGGCGCCGTGCTCGAGCTCAAGGCCGACGGCACCTTCCTCTACCAGTTGGACTATGGGGCCGTGTCCGAGGCCGCCGAGGGCCATTGGCGGACGGAGCCGGGGCTTGTCCGACTCGACAGCGATCCCTTGCCGATGGCGCTGATGACCGACATCGAGCGTTCCGACGCGGCCTTCGACGGCGAGCCGCTGGCGATCGAGGACGGGGGGCTGGTGCTGCGGCGTCACGACACGCTTTTCACCTTTTATCGAGCCGAGCCATGAGCCTGGATGAAACCGTCGGCGACTGGAGTGACGAGGCTGCCGCCGGGCAGGATTCGACCGTGGCGCTGCGGCGGGCGATCCATGCCGAGCCAGAGCTTGGCCTCGATTGCCCGCGCACCACGGAAAAATTGAAGACGGCGCTCGCCGGCCTGCCTTTGACGATCCGCGACAGCACCGGCACCAGCGGCTTTGTCGCCCGGCTTGACGGCACCCGGCCGGGCCGCACCGTGCTGTTGCGCGGCGACATGGACGCCTTGCCGATCCACGAGGACACCGGCCTCGACTTCGCCTCGCGGACAGCCGGCCACATGCATGCCTGCGGCCACGACACGCATTCGGCGATGCTGGCCGGCGCGGCACGGATCCTCTCCGCCCGCCGCGATGACTTTGCGGGCACCATATTGTTCATGTTCCAGCCGGGCGAGGAGGGAATGCACGGCGCGCGGATCATGATCGAGGAAAAGCTGCTCGACAGTCCGGCGCCCGATGCCGCCTTCGCGCTGCATGTCTTTCCCAATCTGCCGGGCGGCGTGATCGCCTGCCGGTCGGGGGCGCTGATGGCATCGGCCGACACGGTTTCGGCGACCATCAAGGGCAAGGGCGGGCATGCGGCGATGCCGCACCAGGCCATCGACCCGGTGCCGATCGCCTGCGAGGCGGTGCTGGCGCTGCAAAGCTACATCGCCCGGCGGACGACGTTCACCGACCCGGCGGTACTGTCGATCACGAGGATCGCCGGCGGCTCGGCGCACAACGTCATCCCCGACGAGGTCGAGTTGCTGGGCACGCTCAGGACCCTGTCCGAGAAGGTCCGGACGGAGGCGATGGCGGCGTTCGAGCGGATCGTCGGCAAGGTCGCCGAGGCCCATGGCGCCAGCGCCGAGGCGCGGATCGACCAGGGCTATCCGCCGACAATCAACGACCCGCGCGCCGTCGAGCTGGTCCGCGCCATCGCCGTCGAGCAGTTCGGCGAGGCGGCCTATCTCGACATTCCGGCGCCGATCATGGGCGCCGAGGATTTCTCCTATGTGCTGCGGAAAGTGCCCGGCGCGATGGCGATCCTCGGTGTCGCGCCGGCGGACGGCGACCCATTCGCCCGGGCGCCGATCCACAATGCGAAAATGATGGTCGACGAAGCCGTGCTGCCGCGCGGCGTCGCCATGCATTGCGCGTTCGCCACCCGTTTCCTGGCGGGTGGCTGGCAATGATTTCGAGGGAAAGACAGCCATGGCCACTACCACCTTGAGCACGCTTCGCCCCGCCGGCTTCGTCAAGGAACTGACCCTCCGCGGCATCATCCTGGGCGCGCTGATCACGGTGCTGTTCACCGCCGCCAACGTCTATCTCGGGCTGCGCGCCGGCCTCACCTTCGCGACGTCGATCCCGGCTGCCGTCATCTCCATGGCGGTGCTCAAATTCTTCCACGATTCGACCATCCAGGAAAACAACATCGTCCAGACGATCGCCTCGTCGGCGGGGACCTTGTCGGCGATCGTGTTCGTCCTGCCCGGCCTGGTCATGGTCGGCTGGTGGACCGGCTTTCCCTACTGGCTATCGGTCGCGGTCATCGCCATCGGCGGCATCCTTGGCGTCATGTACTCGGTGCCGTTGCGCCGGGCGCTCGTCACCGGTTCCGACCTTCCATATCCCGAGGGAGTCGCGGCGGCCGAGGTGCTCAAGGTCGGGGCCGGGGTCGGCGGCGCCGAGGAGAACCGGCGCGGGCTCAAGGCGATGATCCTGGGGGCGCTGACCGGCGCCGCCTACCCGTTGCTGGCGAAGATGCGGCTGGTCGCCGAGGAAGCCGCCGGGACGTTCAGCATCGGCGCCGGCGCCACCAATCTCTCGGCTGGCCTGTCGCTCGCTTACATTGGCGTCGGCCATCTGGTCGGCCTTGCCGTCGGCCTCGCCATGCTTGCCGGTATCATTATCGGCTTCATCGTCCTGCTGCCATTGTACACCGCCGGCGGCGCCCCGGCGGGGACCGAGCTGGCCGATTTCGTCGGCACCGTGTTCCGCGAAAAAGTGCGCTTCGTCGGCGCCGGGGCAATCGGCGTCGCGGCTTTGTGGACCCTGCTCAAGGTGATCGGCCCGATCGCCAAGGGAATCGTCGCCGCGATCGCCGCCAACCGCGCGCGGCGCGCCGGCGGGGCCGACAGTGTCGACATCACCGAGCGCGACATTCCGATCACCATCGTCGGCGCGGTCATCATCCTGTCGATGATCCCCATCGGCCTGTTGCTCAATGCCTTCGCCAGTACCGATCCGATCGCCGCCAGCCCCGGCCTGACCCTTGGCTTCTCGATCGTCTATGTGCTGATCGCCGGGGTCATCATCGCCGCCGTCTGCGGCTACATGGCCGGCCTGATCGGCGCCTCGAACAGCCCGATTTCGGGAGTCGGCATCCTCTCGGTGCTGGGCATTGCCATCATCCTGGGGCTGCTGTTCCCCGATGCCGACGCCGACGCGACCAAGAGCCTGGTCGCCTTCGCCTTGTTCGTCACGTCCGTGGTGTTCGGCGTCGCCACCATCTCCAACGATAATCTGCAGGATCTGAAGACCGGGCAATTGGTCGCCGCGACCCCGTGGCGGCAGCAATTCTCGCTGATCCTCGGGGTCATCTTCGGCGCGGTCATCATCCCGCCGGTGCTCGATTTGCTCAATCGCAGCTTCGGCTTCGTCGGAGCGCCCGGCGCCGGCCCGGACGCGCTGGCGGCGCCGCAGGCGGCGTTGATCTCGGCGATTGCCCAGGGCGTGCTCGGCGGCACGCTCGACTGGGGGCTGATCGGGCTGGGCGCGGCGATCGGCGCCGCCGCCGTCCTCGTCGACGAACTGCTGCGGGCCGGCGGAAGGGGCCGGTCGCTGCCGGCGCTCGGCGTCGGCATGGGCATCTATTTGCCGGTCGGGGTCACCGCCCTGATCGTCGTCGGCGCGGTGCTCGGTTTTGTCTACAACCGCTGGGCCGAGCGGCGGTCGGACCCCGGATTCGCCGAGCGCATGGGGGTGCTGACCGCGACCGGCTTCATCGTCGGCGACAGCCTGTTCAACGTCGCTTATGCCGGGCTGGTCGCCGGGTCGGACGACGTCGATGTGCTGGCTGTCACCGAGGCGACCGGCTGGCAGACGCCGCTCGGGATCCTGCTGTTCGCGGCGGTGATCGTCGTGCTCTACGGCTGGACCAGGCGCCAGGCGGCGGTGGCGCTGGCCGGGCCGGACACCGAGTTGCCGCCGCAGGCCGCTCCGCGATGAGCTATCGGCCCCGGTAAGCGGGAACGCCCTGGTCGGGGAGCCACAGCCCGGCCGGGGGATCGCCCGACTGCCAGAAGACATCGATCGGCATGCCGCCGCGCGGGTACCAGTAGCCGCCGATGCGCAACCATTGCGGCCGCATCTCGGCGACCAGGCGCTGGCCGATGCCGACGGTGACGTCCTCGTGGAACCCGCAGTGATTGCGGAACGCGGACAGGAACAGCTTCAGGCTCTTCGATTCGACGATGGTCCCGGCTGGCGCATAATCGATGACGAGATGGGCGAAGTCGGGCTGGCCGGTGACCGGGCAGAGCGAGGTGAACTCCGGCGCGGCGAAGCGAACCAGGTACAAGGCCCCCGGCCGCGGATTGGGGACATAATCGAGCGCCGCTTCCGCCGGGGAGGCGGGCAGCGCGCTGGCCTTGCCGAGATGCGTGGTTTCCATCGCGCGGCTCCCTAGCAGGGCGGCACGCGGGCCGCTATCCTTGCGGCATGGAGTCCCTTGTCTCAACCCAATGGCTGGCCGAGCACCTCGGCGAGACTGGCCTGCGCGTCGTCGATGCCAGCTGGCACATGCCGGCGACCGGCCGCAGCGGGCGCGAGGAGTATCGCGCCGCCCACATTCCCGGCGCCGTCTTTCTCGACATCGATGCGCTGTCGGACCGGTCGAACCCGGCGCCGCATATGCTGCCCGCGCCGCAGGATTTCGCGGCGGCGCTGGGCCGGCTCGGCATTGGCGAGGGCGACCGCATTGTCATCTATGACAACAGCCCGCTGCGCACGGCGGCGCGCGGCTGGTTCATGCTGCGCCATTTCGGCGCGCGCAATGTCGCCATCCTCGACGGCGGTTTCCAGAACTGGATTGCGCAGGGGCGGCCGACCGAGTCCGGCGACGCCGAACCCGAACAGGCCGATTTCACGGCCCGGACGCAATCCGCCGTCGTCACCAAGGACGAAATCCTCGCCGGAATCGATATGCCATTGCTCGATGCCCGCGGCCGCCCGCGCTTCGAAGGCACCGAGGCCGACCCGCGCCCGGGGGTCGCCGCCGGCCATATGCCCGGCGCCCGCAACCTGCCGTTTGGCGAGCTCTATAATGAAGACGGCACCTTCAAGGACCGCGAGACGCTGTGCGCCTTGTTCGCGGCTGCCGGCATCGACCCCGCGCGGCCGTTCGTCGCCAGCTGCGGGTCGGGGGTCACCGCCAACAGCCTGATCTTCGCCGCGCATTTGCTCGGCAATGATCTCGCGCGGCTCTACGACGGCAGCTGGAGCGAATATGGCGCCGACCCGGCGGCACCGAAGGCAGTAGGGCCGGCGGCCTAAAGGCTGAGGACCGCGCCCAGTTCCTCGAGGCGCAGGCGAATGTCTTGGGCGAGACGCTCGGCGGCAGCCGGGTGCGGCTGACCGCCATCTTCATTGAGGGCGGCGATGGCCTCGAGGCCGGCGGCCGAGCCGGCGACGGCTCGGGCCGAGCGACCGTCGAACCAGGCCTTGCGAGCCTCACCGTTCAGGGTGGCGACGGCATGGTCATTGGCCGGAGTCGCCGACGGGGCGGACCCCGCCATGCCTTCGACCAGCACCAGGGCCTGGCGCAGGCCGGAAAGGCGGGCGACCGCCTCGGCATAGGGCGCCCGCAGCTCCGTGGCTTCCGAATCGGGAACGAAATGGATCATGCACCGCCGTTTGCCACAGCAGCGCTAACGAAAAATGAATCGGACGGCGGCTTGGGTGCGGTTCAGGCCGCGGCGTCGGCCTGGATGTCGCGCAGGATCCAGCCGCGCTGGGGAATGGTCTCGATGAACTCGGCGCCGCCCGAAGCCGAGCGCAATTTCTTCCTGAGCTTGGATATGAAGACGTCGATGATCTTGGGCTGCGGCTGGTCGTCGGCACGACGGTAGAGATGCTTCAAGAGCATCGTCCGGGTGACGACATTGTTGCGCGCGAATGCGAGCAGCTCGAGCACCCGATATTCCATTTCCGTGATGCCGATCGGATGGCCGTCGATCCGGATCAACCGCTGAGTCTGGTCGACCGCCAGGCGGCCGCCGCACAAGGTCGCGGGCATGTCGGTGCCGCTGGCCTTCAACGAGGCGAGCAGGCGCGAGGCGGCCTCCTCGCTGTCCTCGGCCGACATGCCGCTGGCCGGGGCGCCGAGCAGGGCCTGCTGGATTTCGCCGAAGCTGCGGTGGGCATCCTCGACGATCTTCATGCCTTCCTCGAAGCGCTTGCGGGCGCGGTCGAGGATCGATTCCAGCTCGGCGAGCCGGGCGGACAGGCTTTCGGCGGTCATCTTCGTGCTTCCCCCGGCGTTCTTGGCTTCAATTACTCGGCGGACGCGGTTTGGGTGGCGGCTTCCGGCGCAGTGAGGATGGCCACCGTGGTCTGGCCCTTGTCGACGACGCGGGTGGCCGGATCGCCGGCCAGCGAGCGCGCGCCCAAGGCGGCGCGGTCGCGCCCGGCTCGCTCGAGCAGGCTGGTTTCGGTGCTGCTGCGCGGCGCCGGGCCGCCGAACAGGGCCTCGATCGCCTGGCTCTGGGCGCTTTCGGCGGTGGCGCTGACGGTGCCGGCGACCGGCGGGGTCAACGTGTAATCGGGCGGGATCACCAAAGGCGCGTTGCGGGCGACGGCGAACTCGTCGAGCGAACTCGGCTGGCTGCTGCCGAAGATGGCGCAGCCGCCCAGCGCGAGCGCCGGCAGGAGGATGAGGACGGGGGCCTTACGCATGATCGATGTTCTCCTCGGGCGCCTTTGGCCTGGCCAGAAAAGCGCGCAGCAACAATATGACGACGCCGATGGTAATCGCCGCGTCGGCGACATTAAAGACCAAAAAGGGGCGGAAGCCCCCGAAATGCAAATCGGCGAAGTCGACGACATAGCCGAACCGCACCCGGTCGAGGATATTGCCCAGCGCGCCGCCGAGCACCATGCCCAGCGCCAACTGGTCGCCGCGCTCATGCTCGTGGGTCATCCACCAGGCAATGCCGCCGGCGATGGCAGCGGTCATGGCGACCAGCAGCCAGCGGCCAAGCTCGCCATCGGCGGTCAGCAGCCCCAATGAAATGCCGCGATTTTCGGTCCAGGTCAGGTTGAAGATCGGCAGGATGGTGATTTGCCGCACCGACTGCAGCTGCAGCGGGCCGATGACCAGCCATTTGCTGAGCTGGTCGGCAAGGAAGATGATGGCGGCGGCGCCGAACGCCCAGTTGCGGGATTTCACCCTAAATATCCTCCCCGCTGGCGGGGAGGTGGCAGCGCGAAGCGCTGACGGAGGGGGTTATCCGCGTGGGAACCCCCCTCCACCATGCTGCGCATGGTCCCCCTCCCCGTCCCGGGGAGGATCGTCACGCAACCACCTTGGCGCAGCGGTCACAGAGTTCGCCGTCATTCGCGACCTCCGGCAAATGCCGCCAGCAGCGGCCGCATTTGTGGTTGGCGGTCTTGGCGACGACCAGGCTGTCGCCGTGGTGGACGGTCGACGTGATGAACAATTCGGCGAGGCGGGCGGCGTCGGCGGTCGCGGGCAGGGTCACCTCGGCCTCCAAACTGGAGCCGAGCACCTTGTCGCGGCGCAGGGGCTCGATCGCCTCGGTGACTTGCTGGCGCAGTGCCCGGAGTTCGCTCCAACCTGTCTCCCGGCGAAGGCCGGGATCCAGGCCTGGGCCCCGGCCTTCGCCGGGGAACAGGTCAGGCCACTCCAGCAAATGCACGCTGCCCGCATCCGGGAACCGCGTTGCCCACACCTCCTCGCTGGTGAACACCAGCACCGGCGCCAGCCAGCGGACAAGCGCGTGGAACAGGAGATCGAGCGTGGTGCGGTAGGCACGGCGCTTGGTGTCAGCGGGCGCGTCGCAATAGAGGCAGTCCTTGCGGATATCGAAGAAGAAGGCCGACAAATCCTCGTTGCAGAAGTCGGTCAAAGCGCGGACGTAAGTGTTGAAGTCGAAGTCCCGGACCGCCAGGCGCAATTTGCGGTCGAGCTCGGCGGCGAGGTGGAGCATGTAGCGTTCCAGCTCGGGATAGGCCGAAACGTCGTCGAGCCGCTCCTCCTCGCCGAAGCCATCGAGCGCGCCGAGCAGATAGCGGAAGGTGTTGCGCAATTTGCGATATTGATCGGCGACCCCGCGCAGGATCTCGTCGCCGATGCGATGGTCCTCGGTGAAGTCGACCGACAAGGCCCACAGGCGGATGATGTCGGCGCCATTGGTCTCCATCACCTTCAACGGGTCGATGGTATTGCCGAGGCTCTTGGACATTTTCATGCCCTTGGCGTCCATGGTGAAGCCGTGGGTCAGCACGGCGTCATAGGGCGCGCGGCCGCGCGTGCCGCAGCTTTGCAGCAGCGACGACTGGAACCAGCCGCGGTGCTGGTCGCTGCCTTCGAGATAGAGGTCGGCGGGCCAGCGCAGGTCCGGCCACTTGCCGCTCTCCAGCGTGAAGACATGGGTGCAGCCGCTGTCGAACCAGACGTCGAGGATGTCGCCGACCATCTCGAAATCATCCGGGTCGCGGGGGCCGAGGAATTCGGCGGCATTGTCCGGCGTCCAGGCGTCGACGCCATTGGCGCGGATGGCGTCGACGATGCGCGCGTTGACATAGGGATCGACCAAGGGCTCGCCGGTCGCCTTGTCGACGAACAATGCGATCGGCACGCCCCAGGCGCGCTGGCGGCTGATCACCCAGTCGGGGCGCTGCTCGACCAT
>JAKFFL010000206.1:0-3158 GCA_036675225.1 Sphingomonas sp.
CGGACTAGTGTTGGTGACCCACGGCCGGCTCGCGGCCGAGTTCATCACGGCAATGGAGCATGTGGTCGGCCCGCAGGAAGCGGTCGAGGGCATCTGCATCGACGCCGACGACGACATGGAAGCCCGCCGCGCGGACATTTCCGCCGCCATTGCCCGCGTCGACCGCGGCAAGGGCGTCATCATCCTCACCGATCTGTTCGGCGGGACGCCGTCGAACCTGGCGATCAGCCTGATGAAGAGCGAAGACATCGAGGTCATCGCCGGGGTCAACCTGCCGATGCTGATCCGTCTCGAAGGCGCGCGCAAGGTGATGAACGTCCGCGCCGCCGTCGCCGCCGCCCGCGAGGCCGGCCGCAAATATATTTCGGTCGCGTCCGAAATCCTCGGGGAAGCCGTCGCTTGACCGCGCTGACCCGGACCGTCCGGATCGGCAACAAGCGCGGCCTCCACGCTCGCGCCAGCGCCAAGTTCGTCAATCTCGCCAGCCAGCTCGACGCCAATATCGAGGTCGAAAAAGACGGCAACAAGGTCTGCGGGACCTCGATCATGGGGCTAATGATGCTCGGCGCGGCGATGGGCGATGCCGTCACCTTGCACGTATCGGGAATCGGGGCCGAGGCCGCGATGGCGCGGCTGGCGGAATTGGTCGAGGGAAGATTCGGGGAAGAATAATGCCCCGCCAGGTCACCGCTTTCTCCAACACCATTGTCAAGCGGCTGCGATCACTGCGCGACAAGAAGGCGCGGCGCGAGGAAGGGCTGTTCCTGGCCGAGGGGCTGCGCATCCTCGCCGAGGCGCGCGACAGCGGCCGGTTGCCCGAAATCCTGGCGTTTTCCGCCCAGGGCGCCGCCCACCCGCTGGCCGCCGAGATCATCGCCGCCGCCGAAGGCGCTGGGGCGGAAGCGATCGAAGTGCCGCCCGAATTGCTGACCAAGATGAGCGGCAAGGACAATCCGCAAATGCTGCTCGGCGCCTATCGCCAGCCGCCGACCGCGCTGGCGGAGATCGACAGGGCAAAGTCCCCTCTGTGGATCGTCGCCCAGGCGCTGCGCGATCCTGGCAATATCGGCACCATCCTGAGGACCGGCGACGCCGTCGCCGCGGGCGGGCTGATCCTGGTCGACGACAGCGCCGATCCTTTCTCCGTCGAGGCGGTGCGCGCGTCGATGGGCGCGATTTTCACGCAAGCGGTGGCGGTGGCACGCTGGGAAGAATTCCTGTCATGGCTGCGCGCAGGGCCCGGCCAGCTGGTCGGCACCAGCCTCAAGACCGACACCGATTATCTCGCGGCCGACTATGGTCAGCCGTGCTTCCTGCTGGTCGGCAACGAAAGCCAGGGGCTGCCCGCCGACTATGAGGCCGCTTGCGACCTTTTGGTCAAGATCCCGATGGCCGGGCGCGCCGACAGCCTCAATGCCGCCGTCGCCGCCGCGGTCATGGCTTTTCATGTAAGGGCAAGCTGGACTCAGGCAGGACGAAGTCGATGAAGCATATTCTCCTTTCAGCGGTGTTGCTCGCCGCCGGCTGCGGCCAGCCCGCCGACCGCCTGTCCGACGAGGAAGCCGCCGCCGAGCAGAGCCCGGCCGTGCTCGATGAGACCAACACCGAGAGCGAGCAAGTGTCGGCGACGACTGAACTGCCCGAACAGGCCGATTCGGGATCGGTCCTTTACAAGGCCGTCGGCAACGAGCCGGGCTGGTCGCTGACCGTGCGGGCGGCGCGCATGGATTACATCGGCGACTATGGCGAGGTGAACATCGCCGAGCCGACCCCGCCCGATTTCCGCGCCGCCCACGGCACCTATCGCAGCGGCAAATTGCAGCTGACCATTTCGGCCGGCCCGTGCAGCGACGGCATGAGCGACCTCATCTATCGCCAGACGGTGCGGGTGACCGCCGACGGGCGGACGGTCAGCGGCTGCGGCGGTGGCACAATCGCCGCCAGGACGCTGGCCGGCACCAGCTGGTCGGTGGTTTCGATCAATGGCAAGCCGACGCCGTCGACAGCGGGCTATTTCGTCCAGTTCGGCGACCGGGATTTGCGCGCCCGTTTCGGCTGCAATGCGATCAATGGGCGATACAGCCTGAACGGCGATCATTTGTCGGCGCCGGACCTCGTGCAGACCGAAATGGCCTGCCCGGAGCCGGCGATGAGCTTCGAGCGGGACGGCGGCGCCGTGCTCAGTTCCAACGTCCGGGTCGAGACCATCGGCGGCGAGCGCCTGCGGCTGGTCAGCGAGGCGGGCACCATCGAGCTCAAGCGGGCGATCTAGGAACCGGGCGTTTGCACGCGGGTTGACATGCCCATGACCAAGATCACCCTGCTGCTCCTGCCATTGGCGTTCGCGCTCAGTGCCTGCGACACCGTGAACCAGGACCCCTATGGGACCAGCGGCTATCCGCCGGCGCCCTATCCGGGGGCCGAGCCCTACCCGCCGCAACCATATCCGGGGCCCGAGCCCTATCCGCCGGCGCCCTATCCGGCCCCCGACCCCTATCCGCCGGCCTACCCGCCGGGCTATCCGGCGCCGGTGCCGCCGGCCGCCGGCCTCGCGCCGCCGCTCGACCGCACGCGCTGGGCGGTGGTGGCGATCAATGGCCAGCCGACGCCGCGCCAGGGCGAATTCGCGATGGAGTTCGACGCCGGGCGGCTGAGCGCCAAGTTCGGCTGCAACAGCCTCGGCGCCGGCTACATCCAGACCGGTGCCAGCCTCGATGCCGGCGCGATCATCGCCACGCGCATGGCCTGCCCCGACATGAGCTGGGAGAATCAGGGCGCCGCGGTGCTCGACCAGGTCATGCAGGTGAGCGCGATGGCGCCCAACCGCATAACTTTGACCAGCAGCGCCGGATCGATCGAGCTGATGCGGCGGTGAGGCGGGCCGGAACCATCGCTTTTCCGGCCGGTTGAAGGGGCATGAAAATGCTCCTCACTATTGCTCCGTTGGCGGCGCTGGCTGCCTGTACCACCTATCCGCCCGGCCCTGGCCCCGGACCGTACCCGGGTAGCGTCGCCAACACCGATTGGCGGGTGGTCGGAGTCAACGGCCGCGCCACTCCGCCTTCCGGCGAATTCTTCTTGAACTTCCAGACAACGACCTTCGGCTCGAAATTCGGCTGCAACGGCATGGGCGCGGACTATCTCCAACGCGGCGACAT
>JAKFFL010000144.1:0-18241 GCA_036675225.1 Sphingomonas sp.
TTGCGGGACGTCGACCGGCGTGCCGCGGCTGGGAAGCGGCTGGGGCGCCTGCGACCCCGACGATCCGCGCAACCGCCGCCTGCGCTCGTCGATCCTGGTCGAAAGCGCCGGCGAGCGGCTGCTCGTCGATTGCGGGCCTGACCTGCGGGAGCAATTGCTGGCCGCGAACGTCGACAACGTTGATATGGTTATCGTCACCCACGACCATGCCGACCACTGCCACGGCATCGATGATTTGCGGCCGGTCGCCCAGGCGCTGGGCGACCCCGTGCCATTGCTGGCTCGCGCCGACGTTCTGGAGCGGCTTGAACAACGTTTCCGCTACGTCTTCATCGACACGCGCTTCTATCGGGCGGTGGCACGGGCAGAGCCGATCGCCGGCGAGCTCACCCTCGGCGAAGCCCGGCTGCGCTTCGTCGACCAGCCTCACGGCGGCATCACCTCGCTCGGCATACGCATCGACCAAGGCGCGGCGAGCGCCGCCTACGCCATTGATTTCCATGCGATGACCGCCGAAATGTCGGCCATGTATCAGGGCGTCGACTTGTGGATCGCCGATTGCTTGCGGCGGGCCCCGCACCCGACCCATGCGCATCTCGACGCGGTCATCGGCTGGGCGCGCGACCTGAAGGTCGGCCAATTGCTCTTGACGCATCTTGATAACAGCATGGATTTCAAGGTTTTATCGGCGGAATTGCCCGATTGGGCCCAACCTGCATTCGACGGGCAGGAGGTGGTGCTCGCATGACCAACGACATCATGCTCGGTGGCCTTTATATCCTGATGGCGTTCATGCTCGTCCTCGGCGCGTTGATGGCCCGGCGCGAGCCGTTCGCCAAGCTTGCCACCATGGCGCTGGCCTGGGTGGCGATCTTCGCCGGCGGCTTCATCCTGTTCACCTTCCGCGACGATTTGGGCTGGGTGGCGCAGCGCCTGCGCGCCGAAGCGACCGGCGCGCCCGTAGAGCAGGACGAGACGATCCGCATCCCGATGGCGATCGACGGCCATTTCTGGGTAACCGGCGCGGTCAACGGCGAGCCGGTCAGGTTCCTGGTCGATAGCGGCGCCACCATGACCACCATCGGCAGCGAAACCGCTGAGCGCGTCGGCGTCACCATTACGCCCGGCCGCGGCCAGCTGGTGCGGACCGGCAACGGCATCGTCCGCGTCGCATCCGCCCAGGCCGAGGAGCTGGCGATCGGCTCGATCGAGCGCGACGGCATGCGGCTGCACGTCGCCCAGGGCGAGGATTTGAACGTGCTGGGCATGAACTTCCTGTCGTCGCTCGACCGTTGGGGGGTCGAGGGCCGGTGGCTGGTTTTACAACCGTGAGCATTGCGAGCACCACCCTCTCGATGCCGTGTCACTTTACATAATACATATTATCATACTTCTGGATCAAAGAATGAAAGGGCCCCCTCGTGCCTCCTGAGCAGCGTCAATCAGCAGAGCGGTCAGGCACGGCCCTAGAGCGGTCAGGCACGGCCCTGCGGCGCCTGGTGGAAATCATGCGGCGGCTGCGCGATCCGCGGTCCGGCTGCGAATGGGACAGCATCCAGAACTTCGCGACGATCGCGCCCTACACGATCGAGGAAGCCTATGAAGTCGCCGACGCCATCGCCCGCGACGACATGGGCGCGCTGGCCGACGAACTCGGCGACCTCCAGCTCCAGGTCGTGTTCCACGCGCAAATGGCCGAGGAGGCCGGCCTGTTCACGCTCGCGGACGTGATTGCCGGCATTTGCGCCAAGATGGAGCGCCGGCACCCGCATATCTTCGGCGACGCCGCCGAGGGCGGCCACCATTTGTGGGAAGCTATAAAGGCGCAGGAACGCTCGGCACAGGACGACAAGAGCGCGCTCGCCGGGGTTGCTTTGGCACTGCCGGCGCTGGAGCGTGCCGCCAAGCTGCAACGCCGCGCCGCCCGCACCGGCTTCGACTGGCCCGATGCCAGCGGCCCCCGGGCCAAGATCGACGAAGAGCTGGCCGAGCTGGAGGCCGAGACCGGGCACCAGCGCAAGCTGGAGGAAATGGGCGACCTGCTATTTGCCGTCGTCAACCTCGCACGCCATCTCAACATCGAGCCCGAAGCGGCCCTACGCGAAGCCAATCGCAAGTTCGAAAAAAGATTCCGGTCAATCGAAACCGAACCCGGATTCCAAGCCATGAGCCTCGACGAGATGGAAGCGCTCTGGCAGCGTGCAAAGGCCGGTGCCCCTGCGTAGGCAGGGGCCCAGTCAGGCTCCGAAGGAGCCTTCCCTGGCTGCGTCTTCGCTAAAGCTACGGCGCGGATCTGGGCTCCTGCCTTCGCAGGAGCACTAAAGCGCCTGAAACCGCGCCCAATTGTCGGGCGACAGGCGGACAGCGAGGTGCATCACCTCCCCCTCCATGCGCTGGTCGAGTACCTCCCCGCGCGAATGCAGCCAGGCCAGGCGCTCGCCCTCGCCGGCGGGCAGCCGCAGCCGGTGGATTTCGGTCCCGGTGCGCAATTTGTCCGAAACGGCCTCGCGGAGCGCGTCGATCCCCTCGCCGGTGAGCGCCGAAACGGCGGCGACATCGTCGCGCCGAAGGGCTTCGTTGCGCAGGGCTTCCCGGTCCGCCTCGTCGAGCGCGTCGATCTTGTTCCAGACGTGAATCCGCGGCGGCGAATCCGCCTTGATGCCTAGATTCTCCAGCACGGTTTCGACATCGGCCGCCTGCGCGTCGCTGTCGGGATGCGCCATGTCGCGGACGTGGAGGATGAGGTCGGCGGCCAGCACCTCCTCCAAGGTGGCGCTGAAGGCCGCGACCAGCTCGGTCGGCAGATCGGAGACGAAGCCGACGGTGTCCGACAGAATCGCCTTGTCGAAGCCGGGCAGGCTGATTTCCCGCAAGGTCGGATCGAGGGTCGCGAACAACAGGTCCTCTGCCATCACGGAGGCGCGCGTCATGCGGTTGAAAAGCGTCGATTTTCCAGCGTTGGTGTAGCCGACGAGGGCAATCACCGGCCACGGCGCGCGCTGGCGCCGGCCGCGATGGAGGCCGCGGGTGCGCTTCACCTGCTCCAGCTCGCGGCGGATCCTGGCCATGCGGTCGCGGATCAACCGGCGGTCGGCCTCGATCTGGGTTTCGCCCGGCCCGCCGAGGAAGCCGAAGCCGCCGCGCTGCCGTTCGAGGTGGGTCCAGCTGCGTACCAGGCGCCCAGCCTGGTAATCGAGATGCGCCAGTTCGACCTGCAGCCGCCCTTCCGCGCTGGCCGCGCGCTCGCCGAAAATCTCCAGGATCAGGCCGGTGCGATCGATGACCTTGGCCTTGGTGATATCTTCCAGGCCCTTCTGCTGCACCGGCGACAGCGCCGCATCGACGATCAGCAGGCCC
Source organism: Sphingomonas sp. (assembly GCA_036675225.1). Lineage (GTDB taxonomy): Bacteria > Pseudomonadota > Alphaproteobacteria > Sphingomonadales > Sphingomonadaceae > Sphingomicrobium. The sequence goes on from JAKFFL010000144.1 coordinate 3,358, forward strand.
GCCTTTTCATCCGCTATCATCTCGGCGATCGCCTCGGCCTGGCCCTTGCCGAACAAGGTCGCGGGCCGGGGCGAGCGCAAGCGAAAGGCGCGCCGGCTGACAACCTCGATCCCGATCGCCTCGGCCAGTCCCTCGGCCTCGTCGAGCCGGGCTTCGGTACCGCGCAGGTACCGGGCAGCGCCCTCGTCGGGAAGCGCCAGCACGGCCCGCTCGCCGCGCGTGATTCCGGCGTCGTCCTCGCGGTTGAAGACGCTCAGGTGTCGTCTCCGTCGTCCGCGGCCTCGTCGGCGGTCTCATCCGGCGCCGCACCGCCACCAAGGTCGAGGGCATGCCCCGGCTGCAGGGTCGAGACGGCGTGCTTGTAGACGATCTGCACCTGCCCGCCGCGCTCGAGCAGGATGCAGAACTGATCAAAACCGTCGACAATTCCCTGCAGCATGACGCCATTGACGAGGAAGACGGTCATCGGTTCCTTCGCCCGGTGGGCGGCGACAAGGAACGTGTCCTGAAGCGACAGCTTCCTGCCTTCCTGAGAGGCCGGCGCCGGCAGCCCCTCCGGCGTGACCGAGGGCATGATCGTCGAAATGGCATGCTTGTAGAGCAATTGTGCCGCGCCCTCGCGCCGAAGCAACAGCGAGAACGCATCGAACCAGGTAATCACGCCCTGCAGCTTGACGCCTTTCATCAGGAAGATCGTCACCGGCGTCTTGGCTCGCCGGACGCCGTTGAGAAACTGATCCTGCAGGCTCAGCGCCTTTTCGGCCATAGCGGCGCCCTACTCTTCCGCGTCGCGCTTGTCACCGAGGCCGAGCGCCTTCAGCTTCCGGTGCAGCGCCGAACGCTCCATGCCGATGAACGACGCAGTGCGCGAGATGTTGCCGGAGAAGCGGCGGATCTGGATCTTGAGATATTCGCGCTCGAAGCTTTCCCGCGCCTCGCGCAGCGGCGAGCCCATGATGGCGATCGAGGCGCTGTTGATGCTGCTTGGTCCCTGCCCCTCGACGATCTCGGTCGGCAGCAGGTCGATCTCGATGCACTCGACCCGGTCACCGGGCGCCAGGATCAAGGTCCGCTCGATGATGTTCTTGAGCTGCCGGATATTGCCTGGCCAGTCGTGGGCCTGAAGCGCCGCCAGCGCCTCCTCCGCGATCCGCGGCGGCGGGATCCGGCGCTCGGCGGCGAAGCGGGCCAGGAAATGGTTGACCAAATCGGGAATGTCCTCGCGCCGTTCCTTCAGCGACGGGATCCGCACCGGCACGACATTGAGGCGATAATAGAGGTCCTCGCGGAACCGGCCGGCGGCGATTTCCTCGGCCAGGTCGCGCGAAGTCGCGCTCAGCACGCGGACGTCGACCTTGACCGGTCGCTGCCCGCCAACGCGGGTATAGCTCTGGTCGGTCAGCACGCGCAGCATCTTGGCCTGGGTGGTCAAGGGCATGTCGGCGATCTCGTCGAGGAACAGGGTCCCGCCATGCGCCTGCTCGAGCAGGCCCGGCCGGGCGACGCCCTCGGCTTCGGACCCGAACAATTCCTCTTCCATCCGCTCCGGGCTCATCATCGCCGCCGAGACGGTGATGAACGGCGCGCCGGCGCGCGGGCTCCAATTGTGGATCATCCGCGCCGCGATTTCCTTGCCGACCCCGGCCGGGCCGGTGATCAGCACCCGGCTGCCGGTCGGCGCAACCCGCTTCAGCGTGGCGCGGACGGTGTTGATCGCCACCGACGAGCCGCCGAGATGGTCGTCCTGGCCGAATTGCTGGCGGAAGGCGGCATTCTCGCGGCGCAGGCGGTCGGTCTCGGTCGCCCGCTCGACCAGATGCAGCAACTTGCCCGCCTCGAAAGGCTTTTCGATGAAGTCGACCGCGCCTTCGCGGATGGCGGCGACGGCGGTGTCGAGGTTGCCATGGCCGGAAATCATGATCACCGGCAGGGTCGGGTCGCGGCTCTTGACCTGCTCGAGCAATTGCAGCCCGTCGAGGCGCGAGCCCTGGAGCCAGACGTCAAGCAGCACCAGGCTCGGGCGCCGGTCCTCGATCGCCTCGAGCGCGCTCGAACTGTCGGCGGCAGTGCGCACGCTATAGCCCTCGTCCTGGAGCACGCCGGCGACCAGTTCGCGGATGTCGGCCTCGTCGTCGACAACCAGCACCTCAAGCGCCATCAGGCGGGCTCCTCTTCATCATATTCGCCATCCTCGCCGCGGCGCGGCCCCACGCCCGCCTCGCCCGGCCCATCGTCGGCTAGCGCCGCCAGCCTGGCGACGTCGAAGGCGATGCGAACATGGGTCCCGCCCCCGGCACGATCGAGAAAGGCGATCTCGCCCATATGTTCCTCGACGATCTTCTTGACGATGGCGAGGCCGAGGCCGGTGCCGCGCACCCGCGTCGTCATATAAGGCTCGGTCAGCCGCTCGCGCTCCTCGGGCAGGCCGATGCCGGTGTCGGTAACGTCGATTACCACCTGCTCGCTGGCCTCGCGCACCTTGACCCCGACCTTGTCGCCTTCGAAGCTCACTTCGCCACGATTGCGCCTGGTTTCAATCGCTTCAACCGCATTCTTGACGACATTCGTCAGCGCCTGGTTGAGCTGGCGGCGGTCGCAGACCAGGCGGATGTCGGCATGGGCCGGGTCGATCGAGAAGGTCAGGCCGGGATGCGCGACCTCATGCAGGAACAAGGCCGCGCGGGCGATCTCGTGGACATTCTCCTCGCGGAATACCGGCTTGGGCATACGCGCGAAGTTGGAGAATTCGTCGACCATGCGCCTGAGGTCGCCGACCTGGCGGATGATGGTCCCGGTCAGCCGTTCGAACGTCTCGGGCTCGGTCGACACTTCCTTGCCATAGCGGCGCTGCAGCCGCTCGGCGGCGAGCTGGATCGGGGTCAGCGGGTTCTTGATCTCATGGGCGATGCGCCGGGCGATATCGGACCAGGCGGCGCGGCGCTGGTCGGTCAGCTGGTCGGTGATGTCGTCGAACGTCAGCACCGTGCCGTCGGCATAGCGCAGGCGCTTGACCGCCAGCGTCCGCTGCCCGCCCTCGGCGAGGATGGCGACATTGGCCTCGCGCGCCTCGCCGGCCATGAATTCGGCGAGCTCTTCGGATACGTCCTTGAGCTGGCGCCCCTCCAGCCCCTCGCCTTCGGGCTGCAGCAGGGTCTCGGCGGAGCGGTTGACCAACAGGATGCGGCGCTTCTCGTCCATGGCGACGACGCCGGCGGTGACGCTCGACAGCACCGCCTCGATAAAGGCGCGGCGGGTATCCAATTGCTCATTGGCGGCGACCAGGGCGCCGGTCTGCTCCTGCAGCCGGCCGGTCATGCGGTTGAAGGCCGACGACAGCATGCCGATCTCGTCGACCGGCGCCGCCACCGGCACCCGCACCGAAAAGTCGCCCTCCTCAATCCGGCCGGCGGCGTCGACCAGTCGGCCAACCGGGCGCACGAGGCGATCCGCTATTCTAAGCGCGAAGAAGATGGACAAACCGACGATGATCAGCGCGCCCGCCAGCAATGCGGCATTGAAACGCAATTGGTAGAGACGCGAGCGGGAAAGCAGCTCCTGATAGGTGGTCTGCACCTCTCGGACGCGGTCGATTTGAGTCTTGAACTGTGGATCGAACACACGCGCCGCATAAATATATGTATTCGGGCCGTAATCGAGCCTCGCCAGCGCGCCGATCCGGTCGGTGGTGTTGATGGCGACGCTTTCCTTTTTGGCGAGTTCGGCGAGCTTGTCCTTTGAAACGACCTTGTCGAGCGGCCGGTCATAGGGGTTGACCAGCGCCAATGAGCGGAGGACGCCGTCCTCGCCGACATTGAAAATGATCATTTCCGACAGGTTCCGGGCGTAAGCTTGCGCCACCAGGCCTTCGGCAAATACGGGACTGTCGATCGGGACCTCGCGGAGATAGCCCGCCAAATCGCCGCTCATCGTCAGTGTTTCGAGGGAAACGCGTTCAACTTCGCTATTGTAGGTGCCCTGCGCCAGCTCGACCGTATTCTCGATCATTCCCCGCGCCTTGTCGGAGAACCAGAATTCGAGGCCCGACTGGAACAAGAGCGAGGCGAAAATGGCGACCAGCACGGTCGGCACGGCGGCAATCACCGAGAATAAGGCGACGAGGCGCGTGTGCAGCTTGCCGCCGGCGAGCCCCCCCTGCTCCGCCCGCGCCATGGCCAGGCGCCGCGACAGCAGGACCATCAGGCCGATGGCGGGAATGAGGATGGCGATCAGCAGCAGCGCGATCAAAGGCGGCGACAGCAATGAGCCGGGTTCGCCCGAGCGGCTGATTATGCCAAAGCTGGCGATGAGGATGCCGGCCAGCAGGATGATGGTCGCCGCCGTCGCCCAGCGGTAGAAGCGCCCGCTCGCTCTCTCGCGCGCCAGCCAGCCAAGCCAGCCCGGGCGGTCTGCCTGCAAATCGGATTCGGCGGAATGGGCGTCCATCAAGCCGCCGCACTAGCACGGATGCGTTGCATGAAAAACACAGTTGCGGGCGCGCCTCAGGCGGCGGCGCGGGCCAGCCATGGCGCGTAGAATTCCCGAAGCATTTCAACCACTACCGCCGGATCGTCCTGGCTGTTGACGCGGTTGCGGAATTCCGCCGATCCGGGCAGCCCCTTGGTGTACCAGCCGATGTGCTTGCGGGCGAGGTTGACGCCGGTCTGGACGCCGTAGAGCGATTGCATGGCATCATATTGCTCGAGGATGACGCCAAGCTGCTCGTCGAGCGACGGATCGGGCTTGTGGCCGCCGCCGGTCAGGTCGCTCATCGCCTGCGCCAGCAGCCAGGGCCGGCCATAGGCGCCGCGGCCGATCATCACCCCGTCGGCGCCGGACTGGGCCAGCGCCTCGCGGGCGTCCTCCAGGCTGCAAATGTCGCCATTGGCGATCACCGGCAGAGATACGACGTCCTTGACCTTGCGGATGAAGCTCCAGTCGGCGCTGCCCTTGTACAGCTGGCAGCGGGTGCGGCCGTGGACGGTGATCATCTTGACGCCGAGGTCCTGCGCGATCCGCGCCAGCTCGGGCGCGTTGAGGCTGGCATGGTCCCAGCCCATGCGCATCTTCAGCGTCACTGGCACGCTGACCGCCTTGACCGTGGCCTCGATGATCGCGGCGGCCAGCGGCAGGTCGCGCATCAGCGCCGATCCGGCGTCGCCGTTGACGACCTTGCGCACTGGGCAGCCCATGTTGATGTCGATGATGGCGGCGCCGCGCTGCTCGTTGAGCCTGGCCGCCTCGCCCATCACGTGCGGCTCGCAGCCGGCCAGCTGCAGCGACACCGGCTCCTCGACCGGGTCCCACAGCGCCTTCTGCAGCGACTGGCGGGTCTCGCGGATCATCGCCTGGCTGGCGATCATCTCGCTGACGGTCAGGCCGGCGCCATATTGCTTGACGGCCTTGCGGAACGGCAGATCGGTGACGCCGGTCATCGGCGCCAGGATGACCGGCGCGGCGATGCGGACCGGGCCGATCGAGATGGGCTGAACGAGGCTCATGGGAAGCCGCGCCTTTACAGGAGGCGCCCCTTGGGGGCAAGGCGCGCGGCGATGGACGTCACCGCCCTGATCGTCGCCGCCGGCACCGGCTCGCGCATGGGCGACGGGCCGCCCAAGCAGTATCGGCTGCTCGCCGGCAAAGCGGTGCTGGCGCACGCCGTCGATGCCCTGGCCGGCCATCCGCGCATCGGTGCCGTGCGCGTCGTCATCGGCGCCGGCCAGGAACCGTTGGCGCGCGCCGCCCTCGGCGACCGCGATGTCGGTGCGCTGCTTGTCGGCGGGCCCGAGCGGGCCGACAGCGTCCGCGCCGGGCTGGCGGCGCTCGATGGCGATGTCGTGCTGGTCCACGATGCCGCCCGCCCCTTCTGCCCGCCAGGTGTCGTCGACCGGCTGCTGGCGGCACTTGAAGATCGGCCTGGCGCGGTGCCGGTGCTGCCGGTCGCCGACACGCTAGCCAATGGCGGCACTTTCCTCGGCGCGGCCGTCGACCGCTCCGCGCTGGTCCGGGTCCAGACGCCGCAGGCGTTCCGCCTGACCGCCCTGCGCGGTGCTTATGCGCGCTGGTCCGGGCCCAGCCCCACCGACGAATCGACGCTCGCGCGCGGCGCCGGGCTGGAGGTGGCGCTGGTCGAAGGCGATCCGGCGCTCGACAAGCTGACCAGCGCCGTCGACTGGGGGCGGGCCGAACAATGGCTTGCCGCCCGGCTCATTCCGCGCACCGGCCTCGGCTTCGACGTCCATGCCTTTGCCGGCGACGGGCCGGTCATGCTCGGCGGCATCGCCGTCCCGCACGACCGTGGCCTCGCCGGGCACAGCGACGCCGACGTCGTCCTCCACGCCATCACCGACGCCTTGCTCGGCGCCGCCGGCCTCGACGACATCGGCGAGCATTTCCCACCGTCCGACCCACGCTGGACAGGCGTCGCCTCCGAGCTGTTCCTGCGGCACGCCGCCGAACTGATCGGCAAGGCGGGCGGGCTCATCGACCATGTCGATTGCACCGTCATCTGCGAGGCGCCCAGGGTCGGCCCGCACCGCGCCGCCATGCGGCGCAATGTCGCCCGCATCCTCGGCCTTTCCCAGGACTTGGTCAGCATCAAGGCAACCACCACCGAGCGGCTGGGTTTTACAGGCAGGGGCGAAGGCATCGCCGCCCAGGCAGTGGCGTCGATCCGTATGGAGCGAAAGCCGTGATGGATTATCTGTTGCCCGCCGAACTGGTGGAAAAGGCCCGCGCCGTGGTCGAAGCCAACCGCAAGCTCGGGCGCAAGCTGGCGGTGGCGGAAAGCTGCACTGGCGGGCTGGTCTGCGCCGCCTTGACGGAGATCCCCGGCTCGTCGGAAGTTCTGGAGGCCGGCTTCGTCACTTACTCCAATGACGCCAAACGAACCGAACTCAATGTCTCCGACGAGGTGGTCGAGACATTCGGCGCGGTCAGCATCGCCACCGCCTGGGCAATGGCCCAGGGCGCGCTCGAAGCCTCCAATGCCGATATCGCCGTCGCCATCACCGGCATCGCCGGGCCCGACGGCGGGACGCCCGCCAAGCCGGTCGGCACCGTCGTCTTCGCCCGCGCCGAGCGCCAGCCCGGCCCCGACGACATCACCGCCGACCAGAAATTGTTCGAAAACCAGAACCGCGCAGGCGTGCGGCTTCAGGCGGCGCTTTGCGCGCTCGACTTGCTGATGCCGTAAAGCGCGGCGGCGCGGGTCTCGAAGGCACCGGTCATGCGCCGCAGCGCGCGGTCGAACATCTGCCCGGCCAGCGCCTCGAAAATCCGCGACCTGAAGGCGAAATCGACCGCAAAGCAGAGGTTGGTGCCGCCGTCAGCCGCTGGCTCGAAGCGCCATTCGTTGTGCAGATATTTGAGCGGCCCGTCGATATAGTCGACGTCGATCCGGCCTGGCCGCTGTTTCTTTACCTTGCTCGTGAAGCGCTCCTTGAAGGCGTTGAAGCCGACGACCAGGTCGGCGATGGTTTCGGTTTCCGAGCTCGAACGGACGCGCACCGCGACCACCCACGGCAGGAACTCATCATATCGCCCGACGTCGGCGACCAAGTCGAACAATTGCTCGGGCGAATAGGGAAGATGTCGGGTCTCGCTGTGGCGCGGCATGTCAATGCAGCATCCCGGCGATGGCCGGGACCCCGGGACGATCAGGCACCGGCCGGCTCGCTGAGACCCCGCCCTTCGCCGGGGTGACGGCCGGCATCCCCCAGCTTCGCCGCCCTCGCCGCCTGCATCGCCTTGAAATCGTCGCCGGCGTGATAGCTCGACCGGGTCAGCGGCGAGGCCGCGACCAGCAGGAAGCCCTTGGCGCGGGCGATGGCGGCATAAGCCTTGAACGCGTCCGGCGTGACGAACTCCTCGACCGCGGCATGGCGCGGCGTCGGCTGCAAATATTGGCCCATGGTCAGGAAATCGACGTCGGCCGAGCGCATGTCGTCCATCACCTGGTGGACCTCGAGCCTTTGCTCGCCGAGGCCGACCATCACCCCCGATTTGGTGAAGATATGCGGGGCATGGCGCTTGACGCTCTCCAGCAGGCGCAGCGACGCGTAATAGCGCGCACCTGGGCGGATGGTCGGATACAGCCTCGGCACCGTCTCCAAATTGTGGTTGTAGACGTCCGGGCCCGCCTCGACGATCGCCTCGACCGCCTTCTCCGACTTGTTGCGGAAGTCCGGAGTCAGGATTTCGATCGTGGTCCGCGGCGTGTTGCGGCGCAGCGCCTCGATCACCTTGACGAATTGCGACGCGCCGCCGTCGGGCAGATCGTCGCGATCGACACTGGTGACGACGATATGCTCGAGCCCAAGCTCGGCCGCCGCCGTAGCGACATGTTCGGGCTCCAACGGGTCGACGCTCCGCGGCATGCCGGTCTTGACGTTGCAGAAGGCGCAGGCCCGCGTGCAGGTGTCGCCGAGGATCATCACCGTCGCGTGCTTCTTGGTCCAGCACTCGCCGATATTCGGGCAGGCCGCCTCCTCGCACACCGTTGCCAGGTTCAGCGAGCGCATCAGCCGGCGGGTCGCATGATAGCCTTCGCTGACGGGCGCCTTGACCCGAATCCAGTCGGGCTTGCGCTGCCTTGGCGGAACGGGAAGCGGAGCGTTCATGGCCGCCAGATAGCGATGCTTGCCCGCCCTTGCCACCCCTCCCCTTCAGCCGCTAGCGGCACGGGCATGCCATATCTGACGCAACTGATCGAAGGATACCGCCGCTTCAAAGGCGCGGATTGGGCGCATGAGCGCGAACGCTGGATGCAGCTTGCCGAAGGGCAAAGCCCGCAGGTGATGATCCTGTCCTGCGCCGACAGCCGCGCCGACCCGGCGCAGATTTTCGACGCGCACCCGGGCGAGATGTTCGTCGTCCGCAACATCGCCGGCCTCGCCCCGCCCTACGAAACCAGCGCCGGCTATCACGGCGTGTCCTCGGCCCTCGAATTCGCCGTGACGCAGATCAATGTCGGCGAGATATTGGTGATGGGCCATGGCTTTTGCGGCGGTTGCGCCGCGGCCCTTACCGGACAGTTCGACGACAGCGCCCATGGCGAGGGGCATTTCATCGCCGATTGGGTGGGAATGCTTGGTCCGGCCAGCGACAAGGTGCGCGCGCGCCACGAGACGCTCGACCGCGCTGCCTTCCTCGACATGGAGATGGAAGCGGTCAAGGTCAGCCTCGCCAATTTGCGCACTTTCCCCTGGATCGCGGCACGAGAACGCGCCGGGAGCTTGAAGCTCCACGGCGCGCATTTCTCGATTTCGGACGGGCAGCTGGACCTGCTCGACGAGGCGGAAGATTGCTTCCGCCCCGTCTAAGACGTCAAGCTCAAGTGCCTAGCACCTCACATTATAATCGTAGACCGGACGGCCGTATTGGTCGACGTAGTAACAGGCACCGCGGGTATCGCGATAATATTGCCGGTTGTTGATCACCGCGCCGAGCACCGCGCCGGCGATGCCGCCGGCGATCGCGCCCTCGACCGTGCTGACGCCGGGAACCACGGCGCCGAGCACCGCACCGCCGGCGGCGCCGACGGCGGCGCCGGTGGCGGCGCGAGTCGCGGTGCTGTTGCTGGTTCGATAGGGGTCATTGTACGGGTTGGTGGCGCATGCCGACAGCGGCAACAGGCTCGCGACGGCGGCCGTCAAAATATATGCTCTCATGATTTTCACCTCGTTCACGTGCCCCGACGCCCCTGTGGCGAATTAAACCGCTTCGCCGGCGGTTTCGTTCCGCCTGCGATGCGGTATGTGAGGCGGACAGGAGCCATGCCGCGATGATCGAACGCCACCAGACCCATGACGAGCTCAACATCGCCTTGCTGATCGACGCCGACAATGCCTCGCCCGACCATCTCGACGAAGTGCTGCTGGTGCTTGGCGAGCTCGGCACCATCAACATCCGCCGCGCCTATGGCAATTGGGCCAAGGCCTCGCTCAAGGGCTGGGGCGGGCTGACCGGCAAGCATTCGATCATGCCGATGCAGCAGTTCGACATCGTCAAGGGCAAGAGCGCGACCGACATGCGCATGACCATCGACGCCATGGACCTGCTGTTCCGCGGCCATGTCGACGGCTTCGGAATCATGTCGAGCGACAGCGATTTCCTGCCGCTTGCCCAGCGCATCCGCGAGGACGGGCTGGAGGTCTACGGCTTTGGCACCGCCAAGACGCCGCAGAGCTTCCAGCAGGCCTGCACCCGCTTCTTCGACGTCGCCGCCCTCGCCGCCGACAATAACGGCACCGGCGGCGGCGCCGAATCCGCCCAGCCGATCGACAAGGAACTCCTCGATGTCCTCGGCGCCGCCTTCAAGGCCTCGAAGCGCGACGACGAAGGCTATGCGGACCTGGCGGAGCTTGGCCAAAGGGCCAAGGCGGTGTCGAGCTTCGCCGCGCGCAATTACGGCTATACCCGGCTGTCCGACCTGATCCGGGCCGTGCCCAATTTCGAGGTCAAGACCGGTGAGGACGGCCGACTGGCGGTCAAAAGGCTTCGCTAGGCGTTGCCCCGGCGCAACACCAAGGCCAAGATCAGTGAGAATCTGTGCCCATCGCGGAACCGATCGGCGTCTCCCGAATTTGCCTCGCGGGGTTAGGGAGAGTTTTCCTGTCGAAGAGTGAAACCAGAAGGGCCGAACGTCTGCTGGACGAGGTGCTCGGCGCGCTTGCCGGCGATGCCTGGGCGCTGACCCTCGATCGACTCGATGCGCCCGCTTATCTGACCGACAACGACGGCAACGTCACTTATTGGAACCGCGCCTGCGTCGACTTCGCCGGCCGCGAGCCGGAGCTTGGCCAGGATCGCTGGTGCGTCACCTGGAAGCTCTACACCATGGCCGGCGATCCCCTGGCGCATGATGCCTGCCCGATGGCGGTCGCCATCAAGCAACAGCGGATCGTGCGCGACTCGGTCGCCATCGCCGAGCGCCCGGACGGCAGCCGCCGCGCCTTCGCGCCTTATCCGACGCCCTTGTTTGACAATGCCGGGGCGATGACCGGCGCCGTCAATCTGCTGATCGACGTCACCGCCGCGCAGGGGCGCGAGCTGCGCGCCCAGGCCGACCGCTGCAAGCGCCTGGCCAGAAGCGTCACCGACGCCAAGGCAAGCAGGGTTCTCGACGACATGGCCATCGGTTATGAACGGACCGCCGCCAGCCTGCGGGGATGACATTAACCCCGGCGGCCGGTAACGCGTGCCATTCTTGGTCGCCAGCAACGGGGGTGCGATTGCATGTACGGTATCCAGACTGACGAATTCAGCGAACATTGGGCGCCCTATGGTGTGGCCGCCTTGCGAATCATCACGGCGCTCCTGTTCATCGAGCACGGCACTGCCAAGCTCCTCGCCTTTCCAGAAGTGGCCAATATGTCGAATCCGCCGGCTTGGTCGCTGTTCTGGGCGGCCGGCTGGTTCGAGCTGGTTGGCGGCCTCCTCGTCTTGCTGGGTGGGTGGACGCGCTGGATCGCCGTGCTGCTCGCTGGCGAGATGGCCATCGCTTATTTCTACATCCACGCCCCGCAGTCACCCTTCCCGCTGGTCAATGGCGGCGAAGCGGCGATCCTCTATTGCTTCATATTCCTGATGCTGGCCGTGGTCGGCCCGGGCAAATGGAGCATCGACGAAGCCCGCGCCAAGCGCCATTCGGATGTGTGGGGCTATGCCGCGCCCGGGGGCGAGCGCCCCGGCCTCGACGACGAATAAGTCAGAGCAGTTCCAGCACGACCGTGATCTCGTCGCCCGCCGCGATCCCGGCATCGCGGCGGACGGCGGCCTTCACCGGCAGCACATAGCCGCCCGACTTCTGCGGGAAGATCGACGTCGTCCAGGCGACGCCGTTGATGCGCGCCGCGACCCGCACCGAGCTGAAACCGCGGCGAATGCCCGAGGCCGCCGATTCCAGCCGGATCTCCACCGCCTCATCGGGCGGGATGGTGACGAAATGCCAGCTGCCCCCCTCGCCGCTCCACAGCCACAAAGTCGTGGTGATCGTGATCATGCGTTCGGCACCCGCAAAGACAGAAGTCGCAACCAAGCATTGACTGCATAGCCCGCAAAGCCAAGGCTGGGCCGCCGGAGGAAATGCGGATGCAATGGGCAATGGCGGCAATGCTGGCGGTCGCGCTCGGCGCGCCGGCCGATGCCAAAGGCGACACTTGCGCCGTGCGCGCCTTCGCGGCGAGTTCGGCGGATCTCGCGGTTCATGCCCAACCTTCGGCGGCTTCCCCGGTGCTGAAGATGGTCCCGGCGGAATTTGCCGAGCTGGACCTGCGCGAGATGCGGGACGGCTGGTTTCGAGTCGCCGCAATCGCGGATGCCGAAAGCGATCAGCCCCTCTTCACCGGCAAAGGCTGGGTGCGCGCCTCGGCGCTGGCGATGGACGTTTCGGGCAGCGGCAACCGCCGCCTCTACTCCGAGCCCAGTGAAAGCGGCACCGGCATCCCCCTTGCCCAGACCGGCGGCGAACCTGTCGAGCTCATCGATTGCGCCGCCGATTGGGCCAAGGTTCGCTTCGGCGGCCAAAGTGGCTGGCTCGCGCCCAGCGGCCAGTGCAGCAGCGCGCTGACCACCTGCAGCTAAACGCAACGCATTCGGCACCTTCCCAGCGGGCCGGCGCTGTATTATATGGGCGATACAGTCGAGAGAGGCAGGCAATGGCAAGTCGTATTTTCTGGGTCCTGGCGGCGGGCCTGGCGCTGGTCACCGGCATGGTGCTGCAGGACGGCGGCTCGATGTTCGGCTGGGACGACCGCTCGATCGATGCCAGCGTCGACAGGGCCGTGGACCGCTCCGTCGACCGGACCGTCGACCGCACCGTCGATCGTGTCGTCGACCGCACCCTCGATCAGGTGCAGGTGGTCAGCGCCGACGGGCAGGACCTCGACGTCACCCCGGAAACCAGGCGCGCCATGGCTGACGCCGTCGGCCGGCTGGTCAAGGCTGAAGCGGAGCTGGCGGTCCTTCGCATCGGCAATTCGGATTCCCGTGCCTTGCAGGCGGCCAGCACCCGGCGCGCCCAGGCCCGGGCCGACGTCGAACGGCTGAAGGCCGAGATCAAGGGGCAGGAGCAGGCCGCCAGGCTCGAACAGGACGCCATCCGCGAGCAGGTCCAGCGCGAAGTCCGCGACAATGTTCGCGAGACGGTGCGGGAGGCGGTGCGGAACTAGTCGACATACCGCCAGAACGTCGTCCCGGGCTTCGGGGTGACGAGCTACCTCGTCAATTTCCGGTACGTCATCCGGTGCGGCCTGGTCGCTTCCTCCCCCAGCCGCCTGATCTTGTCTTCCTCATAGGCCTCGAAATTACCCTCGAACCATTCGACGCGGCTGTCGCCCTCGAAGGCAAGGATGTGGGTGGCGAGGCGGTCGAGGAAGAAGCGGTCGTGGCTGATGATCACCGCGCAGCCGGCGAAATTCTCCAGCGCCTCCTCCAGCGCGCGCAGGGTCTCGACGTCGAGGTCGTTGGTCGGCTCGTCCAATAGCAGGACGTTGCCGCCTTCCTTGAGCATCTTGGCGAGGTGCACCCGGTTGCGCTCGCCGCCCGACAATTGGCCGACCTTCTTCTGCTGGTCGGTGCCCTTGAAGTTGAAGGCGCCGACATAGGCCCGGCTGTTCAAATCGTGCTTGCCGATCTTGAGGATGTCGAGCCCGTCGGAGATTTCCTCCCACACGTTCTTCTTGGGATCGAGCGCATCGCGGCTCTGGTCGACATAGCCGAGGTGAACCGTCGGCCCGATCTTGACCTCGCCCGAGTCGGGCTGCTCCTGGCCGGTGATCAGCCGGAAGAGCGTGGTCTTGCCGGCGCCGTTGGGTCCGATGACGCCGACGATGCCGCCCGGCGGCAATGAGAAGCTCAAATCCTCGAACAGCAACTTGTCGCCATAGGCCTTGCTGACGCCATTGACGTCGATGACGTTGCCGCCGAGCCGCTCGGGCACCTGGATGAGGATTTGCGCCTTGCCGGGCGTGCGGTTCTCCTGCGCCTCGACCAGTTCGTCGAAGGCACGGATGCGGGCCTTGGACTTGGCCTGGCGGGCCTTGGGGCTGCGCCGGATCCACTCCAGCTCGTCGGCGATCGCCTTCTGCTTGCCCTGCTCCTCGCGCTCCTCCTGCTGGAGCCTTTTGGCCTTCTTTTCGAGATAGCCCGAATAATTGCTTTCGTAGATGTAATAGCGGCCGCGATCGAGCTCGAGCACCCAATTGACGACGTTGTCGAGGAAGTAGCGGTCGTGGGTGACGAGGATGACATTGCCGGCATAGTCGACGAGGTGCTTTTCCAGCCACTGGACGCTTTCGGCATCGAGGTGGTTGGTCGGCTCGTCGAGGAGGAGGATGTCGGGCTTTTCTAGCAATAGCCGGGTCAACGCGACGCGGCGCTTCTCGCCGCCGGACAAATTGGCGACATCGGCATCGCCGGGCGGGCAGCGCAAAGCGTCCATGGCGATTTCGAGCTGGTTGTCGAGCGTCCAGCCGTCGACCGCGTCGATTTTTTCCTGGAGGTCGCCCATCTCCGCCATCAAGGCGTCGAAATCGGCGTCCGCCGGCGGGTCGGCCATCATCGCGGAGATGGCGTTGAAGCGGTCCATCATGTCGGCGACGGGGCGCACCCCGTCCATGACGTTCTCCTTGACCGTCCGGCGCGGGTCGAGCTGCGGCTCCTGCTCGAGGTAGCCGACGCGGATCCCCTCGCCCGGCCAGGCCTCGCCGGCATGCTCGGTGTCAAGCCCGGCCATGATCTTCATCAGCGTCGACTTGCCCGAACCGTTGGGGCCGACGATGCCGATCTTGGCGTCGGGGTAGAATTGCAGATGGATGTTGTTGAGGACCGGCTTGGCGGCACCGGGAAAGGTCTTGGTCATGCCTTTCATGACGAAACTATATTG
>JAKFFL010000182.1:0-3157 GCA_036675225.1 Sphingomonas sp.
GCGCGGCGGGATGGACTGACGACGACGGCCGAGGCTCGCCGCGCCATGGCGGAGGAAAGCGAGCAGTTCGCCGCCAGTTCGGTCAATCTCGGCGAGCTGGCCGCCGCCTGGGCCGAAATCGATTCGACCGGCATCGGGAGAAGCGCACGGCGGCTGCTCGGCGAGAAGGGTCTGGCGCGGTACAAGATTCGAGACGAAAGGAAGGGCTGGGTGCGGGCCGAGTGCCAGTTGAGAAGCGATCCAGCGCTCCCGGCTTCGTTCCGAACCAATCCGGCGCAGCATTTCTATGCGATGCAACTCATGCTGGTCGAGCGGCGGCGTCGGCAATGGCGCAAGCTGTGCGACCAGGAATCGGATGCGGTGGCGCTCGCCGCCTAGCCGAAGGTGAAGGCGTAGGCCTCGACGCCCGGATCGAGGAATTCAATGGAGAATAGGCGTTCCTTCGACCCGCCTTGCTGCCGGACGAGCTGGTAGAGCCGTTGGTTCGTAACCTGGCCATAGCCTTGGGCATCGATATCCATGCCGTGGTCGGCGCCCGGCGCCTTGCCGTCGAGCGTCACGTGGAAGCGGACCGGCTTTCCGCTCGCACTGCCTAGCACAAGGTGAAGATCGCGCGAATGGAAACGGATGCTGATGCCGCCGCCCGCCTTGGCCATGACGGCGTGCTGCCGCTCGGCGGTCCAGCGGCCCCACAGCCCCCATTGGTTGAGGGCGAACTCCGTGGGCAGCGCATAGTCGTTGGCCGAATCGCGAACGAGTGATCCGCCAGGACTGACGAAATTGGCGGCGCGCGAATAGCCGATGTAGGTTTCGGGGCTGCGGATCGATCGGAAGTCGGCCGCCGCGCTGGCGCCCGCGACCTCGACATCGGTCGTGCCGCCGAGCCCTGTTGCGCCATTTTCGACGAGCAGCGAGCGGATCGCGGCTTCGGTCTCGTCTGTCTTCCCCTCGCCGAAATGGTGGTAGCGGATGCGTCCTTGCGCGTCAGCGAGATAGTGGGCGGGCCAGTAGCGGTTGTCGAACGCGCGCCAGATGGTCCAGTTGTTGTCGATCGCCACGGGATAGGTGATGCCGAATTGGGCGACCGCCTTGCGCACATTGGCTAGGTCGCGCTCGAACGCAAACTCGGGGGTGTGGACTCCGATCACCACCAACCCCTTGTCCCTGTAGCGGTCGGCCCAGGCGCGGACATAGGGGACGGAGCGGATGCAGTTGATGCAGCTGTAGGTCCAGAAGTCGACCAGCACGACCTTGCCGCGAAGCTGTTCGCGGGTCAGCGGGGGCGAGTTCAGCCATTGGACGGCACCTTCCAGCGAGGGCAACGGTCCTTCGACCGGCAACTTGCCGCCAGTAAGCTTCGTGCTGAGCTCCTCCTTCTCCATGCCGAGCAGTTGGGCGATCCGATGTTCGAAGCTGAAGGTCTGCGCCGTGGAGAGCCTGGCGAGTACGCGAGTATCGAGCCCGAGCGCGATCGTGCCTACTGCGACGAGCATGAGCACTCCAAGCGCGCGGCGGACGCCTTCGCCAATGCCGATCGAACGCTTCATCGCCGCGAACACGCGGCCACCGACCAGGAGGGCGAGGGCAAGGCTCGTCGCCGCGCCGAGCGCATAGGCGAGAAGCAGTCCGGCGGTGGCGGCGCTTGCGCCCGACAGGGCCGCACCGGTGAGGATGATCCCGAGGATCGGGCCGGCGCAGGGCGCCCACAGCAGGCCGGTCGCCACGCCTAATAGCGCCGAGCTGCCGATGCCGCCGCGGTCGGCACGCTCGGACAGGCGCTGGCCCCAGCCGACCAGCGGGCGCATGACCCGCTCCGACAGGCTGGGAAAGATCAGCAGCAGCGCGAAACCGGCGAACAGGGTCAGCGCGATGGCGCGGCCGACGCTGTTGGCGGTGACCGCTGCCTCGCCGCCGATGGCAGCCAGTGTCGCGACGGCGGCGAAGGTGACAGCCATGCCGGCAAGCAGCGGAAGCCCGTTACGGACGAACGGCTTGTCCCCGCGAGCGAAGACGAAGGGGAGCACCGGCAGGATGCAGGGGCTGAGGATGGTTAGAATGCCGCCGAGATAGGCGAGGAGGAAGATCAGCATCAGGCCGGCTTGAACGTCAGCGACAGGCCGTTGATGCAGTGCCGCTTGCCGGTGGGTTTCGGTCCGTCGTCGAAGATATGGCCGAGATGGCCCCCGCAGCGGCGGCAATGCACCTCGACCCTGACCATGCCCCAACTCATGTCGCGGCTCGTGCCGATGGCGCCCGGAAGGGCCTTCCAGAAGCTCGGCCAGCCCGTCCCGCTGTCATATTTGGCTGCCGAGCTGAACAGCGGCAGGCCGCAGCCGGCGCAAGCAAAGATGCCCTTGCGGTGCTCCTTGAGGAGCGGGCTGGAGAAGGCCCTCTCGGTGCCTTGCTGGCGGAGGATGCGATAACGGTCCGGGCCAAGCCGGCGCTTCCAGTCGGCGTCGGAGCGACGCACCTCGAAACTCGCCGCGGAAGCGTTTGACGGAGCACCTCCGGTCGCCAGCGCCAGCGTGCCGGCGACGATCCCGGCTCCGGAGAGGCCGAGGAAAATTCGGCGATCGAGATTCGGTGGTTTCATTGCAATGTCCCAGCTTAGGGCAAAACGCCCGGTTCCTGACACAGGTTCGTTGAAACCGGGCGAATGGCTTCAGCTGGACGAGAAAAAAGGATTCAGGCGCGTGCGGCGCTTGGGCTGCTGCCGGTCCAGCGCTTGAACGCGCGGGAGAAGGCGGCCGGATCGGAGAAGCCGAGCCGCCAACTGGCCTGCTTGACCGCCATCTGCTCGTCGCGAAGCAGCTTCAATGCCAGCCGGTGGCGGAGCTCGTCGAGCAGTTGCTCGAACGTCACGCCCTCGGCCTTCAAGCGGCGGTATAGCGTCTGGCGGCTGACCCCTAGCTCGCGCGCGACCCGGTCGATGTTGGCGTCGCCCGCAGCGAGCAGGGGTTCGACGATGGCTTCGACCTCGCGGCGGAAGCTTGGTTTGTCCCGACGCTCGACGGCATTGGCCAGCTCGCCCAGGAAAGCCATCAACGGATTGGGCCGCTCGGGTTGCCGGCGCGGCTGCTCATATTCGGCGAACATGCTCTGCCAGCGCCCGGCGGGGCAGACAGTTCGATTGTCGCAGCGGGCGCATTCCTTCGCC
>JAKFFL010000044.1:0-18185 GCA_036675225.1 Sphingomonas sp.
AGCGCGCCCGACAAGGCCATCTTGTCGTCGTGATATGCGCCGACATGGGCGACACCGAGATCGCCGAGGAAGGCCTTGACCGAGCCTTGCGGCGCCATGTCCTGGCTGATGGCGATCACCCCGAGCCGGCCATCGACGGCATGGCTTTCGGCGAGCTTGTCGAGCGTCGGCAATTCCTTGACGCAGGGCGCGCACCAGGTCGCCCACAGATTGACAAGCGTCGGCACGCCCTTGAAATCGGCGAGGCTGATGTCGCCGCCGCCTGGGTCCTTGAACACTGTTTCGGGGGCCGGGTCGCCCTTGCGGCGGCGGTCGACGCCCTTCTCGAGGCCGGCGGGCGCGGCCGCCTGCTCGCCTTGTGGCGCTGCGGGCTTTTGCCTATCGCAACCAGCGGCGACGAGGGCGAGGAGCAACAGGATCAGCCGCAAGGACGACTCCTCTAGCACGATGTGGGGCGGGCGCTTTGCGGGCGGCCCGGCCGCGGTAATGCGCGCGATCAATGCCTCGATCGCGATCGACAAAAGGCTATGGCGCGAGGACATTGCCGCGTCAAAGTCGCATGCGGCGATGCTCGGGGCCCAGGGCATTATTTCAGACGAGGAGGCGGCGGCAATCGACGCCGGGCTCGACCGGATCGCCGACGAATATGCCGCCGGCGGGCTGGTCGAGGACCCGGCGCTCGAGGACATCCATTTGCATGTCGAGCAGCGGCTTGGGCAGCTGATCGGGCCGGCAGCCGGCAAGCTGCACACCGCCCGGTCGCGCAATGACCAGGTGGCGACCGATTTCAAATTGTTCGTGCGCGGCTGCATCGACGAGGTGGCGGCGGGGATTGACGCGCTGGAAGAGGCGCTGCTCGACCGTGCCGAAGAGCATGCGGCGACAATCATGCCCGGCTTCACCCATTTGCAATCCGGCCAGCCGGTGACGCTCGGCCATCATCTGATGGCCTATGTCGCCATGCTGGGCCGCGACCGCGGCCGCTTCGTCGATGCGCGCGGGCGGATGAACGAAAGCCCGCTGGGCGCGGCGGCATTGGCCGGCACGGGGTTCCCGATCGACCGCGAGTCGACGGCCAAGGCGCTCGGCTTCGACCGTCCGGCGACGAACAGCATGGATGCCGTTTCCGACCGCGACTTCGCCGTCGACTATCTGCACGCCGCCGCGCTTTGCTCCGTGCATTTGTCGCGGCTGGCCGAGGAGATCGTCCTGTGGGCGTCGCAGCCGTTTGGCTTCGTCCGCCTGCCCGACGCCTGGTCGACCGGATCGTCGATCATGCCCAACAAGCGCAACCCGGACGCCGCCGAGCTGGTCCGCGGCCATTCGGCGCGAATCGTCGGCGACCTGGTCGCGCTGCTGGTGCTCTTGAAGGGATTGCCGCTCGCCTATGCCAAAGACCTGCAGGACGATAAGCCGCCCTTGTTCGACGCCCATGACCTGCTGAGGCTGAGCCTGGCGGCCATGGCCGGGATGGTCGCCGAACTGGAGTTCGTGCCCGGGCGGATGCGCGCCGCGGCTGCCGCCGGTTTTGCCACCGCTACCGAGCTGGCCGACCGGCTGGCGAGCGAAGGCGTGCCGTTCCGCGAGGCGCATCATATCGCCGGGCGGGTAGTCGCTGCGGCGGAGGCGCAAGGCAAGGCGCTCGATGAGCTGACCCTCGCCGAGCTCCAGGCCGTGGATTTGCGAATCGGCGCAGCGGTCCTGGAACGCCTGACCGTCGAGTCTGCGGTCGCTTCGCGGCGATCGGCTGGCGGGACGGCGCCGGACAGGGTAGCAGAAGCGATCGCGGCCGCGCGCGCCGCGCGCCGGAGTCGTTGATGAACTTTGTCCGTCTTGCCCTGATCGCCGCGCTCGCCAGCCTTGCCGCCTGCGGCCGGGTGGCGCCGCTGCATCCCGCCGAAGGCCAGTCGCTGCCGATCAAGCCGGCGCTGGCGTCGGCCACCCCGGACGCCGAGCAACTGCTGACCCCGCCGTCGATCGCCAGGCCCGAGCGCATCGATGAATTGATGAAGCGGTCGCAGCCGCGCCGCGCCGACCGTTTCGACCTGCCCCCGCCGAGCGGCGAAGCACCGGTGCTGCCCGAGACCGATGAACCGGTCGAGGACGCAACTCGGATTTCGACCCCGCAATGAGCTGGAGGCCAATTCGCAAGGCGGTGTTCCCGGTCGCCGGGCTCGGCACGCGCCTGCTGCCCGCGACCAAGGCGATTCCCAAGGAAATGCTGACCATCGTCGATAGGCCGCTGATCCAATATGCGGTCGACGAGGCGCGCGAAGCGGGGATCGAGCAGCTGATCTTCGTCACCGGCCGCGGCAAGGCCGCGCTCGACGATTATTTCGACCTCGCCTTCGAGCTTGAGACGACCATGACCGCCAAGGGCAAGGCCCTGGATTCGCTGACCCCGTCGCGCAGCCGGTTCGGCGAGATCGTCTCGGTCCGCCAGCAGCAGCCGCTCGGCCTCGGCCATGCCGTGTGGTGCGCGAAGGCGGTCGTCGGCGACGAGCCGTTCGCGGTGCTGCTGCCCGACGATCTAATGGTTCCGGGTGCATTGAAGCAGATGATCGCGGCCTATGCCGAGCTTGGCGGCAACATCGTCCTGACCGAGGAAGTGCCGCGCGAGCGGACCGCGAACTACGGAATTATCGCGCCGGGCGAAACCAAAGGCGGCGCGGTCGAGGTCAAGGGCCTGGTCGAGAAGCCGAGGCCGGACGATGCGCCGTCCTACCTTGGCGTCGTCGGCCGCTACATATTGCAGCCCGAGCTCATGGCTGTGCTCGATGCGCAGGAGCCGGGCGCCGGCGGCGAGATCCAGCTGACCGACGCCATGGCAAAGCTGATCGGCAAGCAGCCGTTCCACGCCGTGACCGTTGATTCGGAGCGCCACGATTGCGGCGACAAGACCGGGTTCGTGCTGGCGAATTTGGCGCTGGGGCTGGACGACCCGGACGTCGGGCCGCAGGTGCGCGACTTCCTCGGCCGGGCCTAAGCCTCCAGTTCGACATCCCAATAGAGATAATCTCGCCAGCTTTGGTGAAGATAGTTTGGCGGGAAGCTGCGGCCGTGGTCCTGCAGCTGCCAGCTGGTCGGCCGGATCGGCTCGCGGTGGATCTGCATCTGCGCCTGGCGTGGCGTACGCCCGCCCTTCTTCAAATTGCACGGCGCGCAGGCGGTGGCGACATTCTCCCAGGTGGTGCGCCCGCCCTGGGCGCGCGGCAGGACATGGTCGAAGGTCAATTCGCGGTGGCTGCCGCAATAGACGCAGCGGAAACGGTCGCGCAGGAACAGGTTGAACCGGGTGAAGGCCGGATATTCGTTGGGCCGGACGAACTGGCGAAGCGCGATAACCGACGGCAGCTTCAGCGCCTGGCTCGGCGAATGCACCTCGCGGTCGTAATGGGCGACGACGTCGACCCGCTCGAGAAACATAGCCTTGACCGCGGTCTGCCACGGCCACAGCGACAGCGGATAATAGCTAAGCGGTGTGTAGTCGGCATTGAGCACCAGGGCCGGACAGCTGTCGATGTGGCGGATGAGATCAGGATGATACATGACGCAGGCAATGGCCTTTCAGTGTTCGCCCGCATCGAACACCAACTCCGGCCCTGTCGCACGCAAGGAGGAGAAGGTCCCGTCCGGGTCCGTCTTCCCTTGTGACCAGCCGGATGCCAAGCCGGCGTGACGCCCTATGAATCGACCATCCGCGAATCTCCGTCAAGAGTCGGATTTGCAACAGTGACCATATCGCGCTTCGCGCCGTCGCCATCTGGGCGGCTGCATCTGGGCCATGCCTATTCGGCCGCCGTCGGCCATGATGCCGCGCGCCGCGCGGGCGGGCGGTTCCGCTTGCGCATCGAGGACCTCGACCAAGGGCGCTGCCGCGACGAGTTCGCCGAGGGCATTTGCGAGGAC
The DNA here is from genome assembly GCA_036675225.1 of Sphingomonas sp. Classification (GTDB taxonomy): domain Bacteria; phylum Pseudomonadota; class Alphaproteobacteria; order Sphingomonadales; family Sphingomonadaceae; genus Sphingomicrobium. Next base: position 3,910 of record JAKFFL010000044.1, read on the forward strand.
CTGCGCTGGCTGGGGGTCGACTGGGATGGCGAGATGCTGGTCCAGTCGCAACGGACGGAGGTGTATGCCGAAGCGCTCGCCCGGCTGCGCGCAACGGGGCTGGCCTATGCCTGTTTCTGCACCCGCGCCGACATCGCCCAATCGCTGACCGCGCCGCATGGCGATGCCGGCGCCGCTTACACTGGCACCTGCCGCGGCCTGCCCGACGACCCGGACCGGCGCGCCTCGACCCCGCACAGCTGGCGGCTCGACAGCGCCAAGGCCCTGGCGATGACGGGCTTGCCGGAATGGACGGAGTTCAACGGCGCCGCCTTCGATGCGAGGGAAGGCGACATCGGCGATGCCATCCTCGCCCGCAAAGACGCGCCGGCGTCCTATCACCTCGCCTGCGTCGTCGACGATGCGGCTAGCGGGGTCGATCTGGTCGTGCGCGGAGAGGATCTCCGGCCTTCGACGCCGATGCAGCGGCTGCTGCAGTCCCTGCTGGGCCTGCCCGAGCCGACGTACTTGCACCATCCTTTGGTCCTGCACGCCGACGGCCGGCGGCTGGCCAAGCGCGACCTTGCCCCGGCCTTGGCGGCGATGCGCGAAGCTGGCGTGGATGGGCCGGCGCTGGCCGCCGACCTCGCTTTGGGCAAGCTTCCGCTTGGTTTCATTTTCTCCGGGGGCTAGAGCGCAGCCCATGAACATTTTCCTGGTGCTGCTACTGGCGGCGGCGATGGCGGCGACGGTCTATGTGCTAGTGCGCGGCGTCATGACCATGGCACAAGGCAAGGAATTGTCCGGCGAGCAGCAGCAGATGTGGATGCGGCGCCGGGTACAGTTCCAGGCGCTGGCAGTGATCCTGGTCGTCCTCATCCTGCTCGCCGCCGGCGCGTCGCGCGGCTGAGGGGCCTGGCGCTGGTCAAGCTCAACAAGATCTACACGCGCACCGGCGACAAGGGCACGGCCGTCCTGGTCGACGGCTCGCGGGTGTCGAAAGCCTCGGCGCGCATGTTGGCGATCGGCGAGGTCGATGAGGCCAATAGCGCGCTCGGCGTCGCGCTGACCCTCGTCGGCGACGGCATGCACCGCGACCGGCTGCGCGCGATCCAGAATGAATTATTCGACCTCGGCGCCGACGTCGCCACGCCTGGCGAGGTCGACGGCGCGCTGCGGATCACCGCCGGCCAGGTCGAACGACTGGAGCGCGAGATCGACGCGGTCAATGCCGAGCTGGCGCCGCTGACCAGCTTCATCCTGCCAGGCGGTTCGCCAGCGGCGGCCGCCGTGCACCTCGCCCGCGCCATTGCCCGGCGGGCCGAACGGGCGATGGTCGCGCTCAATGAGGCCGAGCCGCTCAACCCCCAGGCCCTTGCCTATATCAACCGATTGTCCGATTTCCTGTTCGTCACCGCGCGCCATCTGGCCGCCAGCCAAGGAGGTGACGTCCTGTGGCAACCCGGAGCCACCCGCTAAGCGTGGACTTGTCCGGCCGTCTCGCGGCGACCCGGCAGCTCAGCCTCGCTCTCGCCGAGCCGCTGAGCGAAGCCGATTCCAACCTCCAGCCCTTCACTGAAGCCTCACCGGCCAAATGGCATTTGGCGCATACAAGCTGGTTCTTCGAAACCTTCGTCCTGCGCGACCATGTGCCGGGCTACAGCCCGTTCGACGAGCGTTTCCATGCGCTGTTCAACAGCTATTATGAGGCGGAAGGGCCGCGGATCGCGCGGGACCGGCGCGGCATGCTCGGCCGGCCGTCGCTGGCGCAGGTGCTGGGCTGGCGCGCGCATGTCGACGACGCGCTGGCCAGCGCCACGCCAACACTGCCGCCGGCGGCGCTCGCGCTGGTCGAACTCGGCATCAACCATGAGCAGCAGCACCAGGAATTGCTGCTGACCGACTTGCTTGCCGCTTTCGCCGAGAACCCGCTGGAGCCCGCTTATGCGCCGCTGCCGCCGCCGGCATGCTTTGCCGACGAGCCGATGAGCTGGCTGCCGGGGCGCAATGGCAAGGTCGCGATCGGCGCGCCGAACAATGGCTTCGCATTCGATTGCGAGCGCCCGCGCCACGACGTCCTGCTGGCGCCGCATGCCATCGCCTCGCGCCCGATCAGCAACCGCGAATGGGCCGAGTTCATCGCCGACGGCGGCTATGCAACGGCGTCGCTTTGGCTCAGCGACGGCTGGGACTGGGTGCGGCGGGAAAAGGTCGAGGCGCCGCTTTACTGGCATGGCGACGGCACCATGTTCACGCTTGCCGGACGACGCGAGCTCGATGGCGCGGCGCCGGTCGCGCACATCTCTTTTTACGAGGCGGACGCCTTCGCGCGCTGGGCGGGCGAGCGGCTGCCGACCGAAGCCGAATGGGAGGATTTCGCCAGCGGCGCCGACCCCTGGCTCGGCCACCAGCTCGACGAAGCGGGAGCGGCATTGCCGCGTCCAGGCGGTGCGGTGTTCGGCGATGTCTGGCAATGGACGATGAGCGCTTTCCACCCCTATCCGGGCTTTCGGTCGGCCGAGGGAGCGGTCGGCGAATATAATGGCAAGTTCATGAGTGGGCAGATGGTGCTGAAAGGCGCCAGCTGCGCCACCCCGCGCGGGCACAGCCGGGCGTCCTACCGCAACTTCTTCCCACCCTGGGCGCGCTGGCAGTTCACGGGCGTGCGGCTTGCCCGCGATGCCTGAAGCCGACCCTGCGTTCCGTGCCGACGTCTTCGCCGGGCTGGCGGCGCCGATCCCGGCGGTGCCCGCCCGCTGGCTCTACGACCGTCGCGGGTCGGAGCTGTTCGACGCCATCACCCGCCTGCCAAGCTATTATCCGACGCGGACCGAGACGGCGCTGCTCGAGCAAGTGATGCCGCAGATCGCGGCGCTGGTCCCGCCCGGCGCGGCCATCGTCGAGTTTGGCTCGGGCTCCTCGACCAAGACTCCGCTGCTGCTGCGGGGCGTGCGCCCGGAGGCCTATGTGCCGGTCGATATTTCGGGTGATTATCTGCGCGAAAGCGCGGCGCGCGTGGGCAAGGCGTTCCCCGCCATCAATGTCTATCCGGTGGAGGCCGACTTCACCAAGCCGTTCAACCTTCCACCGCAAGTCTCCGGCCGTCCAAAGCTCGGCTTCTTCCCCGGTTCGACCATCGGCAATTTCGTGCCCGAAAGCGCCACCGACTTGTTGCGCGCGTTCCGCGGGGACCTCGGCACCGGCGCCAGGTTGGTGATCGGCATGGACCGGGTGAAGCCGGTCGCGCGCTTGATCGCCGCCTATGACGATCCCGAAGGTGTCACCGCCGCCTTCAACCTCAACCTGCTCCACCGCATCAACCGAGAGCTTGGCGCGGACATTCCCGTCGACGGTTTCCGCCACGAAGCGCGCTGGAACGACATATTGTCGCGGATCGAGATGCATCTGGTGGCGCGTCGTGGCCTTGGCTTCACCATCGAGGGCCGCCACTTCGACTTTGCGGAAGGCGCCAGCATCCATACCGAAAACAGCCACAAATACGGGCCGCGCGGCGCCCGCCTGCTGTTGGTCGCCGGCGGCTGGACGCCGATCGCCGAATGGACCGATGACGAAGCGGATTTCGCCGTAATCCTGGCCGAGGCCGAGCCGGCACGCTTGGCGCCCTGAAGGCCGGTTGCCGCGTCGGGCAGGCGCGGCTAAGCCACCGCCATGGCACATGCATTCATCGACATCCTGCAGATGCTGCTCTGGGTCCTGAGCTGGATCGTCATCGCCCAGGTCATCCTCAGCTGGCTGTTCGCCTTCAACGTCATCAACCCCTCGTCGGGGTTCATGCGCGGGCTGGTCGAGGCGCTCGACCGCATCACCGCGCCGCTGTACCGGCCGATCCGCAAGGTCATGCCGGACTTCGGCGGGATCGATTTCTCGCCATTGGTGCTGCTGCTCGCCATCGCCATCATCAGCCGGCTGCTGGGCGGCGTGGCGGCCGAAGTTCCCCCATATTAAGCCGATGCCCGCCCGCCTGATCGACGGGCGCGCCGCCGCCCTGGACCTGCGTTCGCGGATCGCGGCTGCCGTGGCGCCGTTCCAGGCGGCGACCGGCCGCGCGCCGGGGCTGGCTGTGGTGCTGGTCGGCGAGCATCCGCCCAGCGCCGCTTATGTCCGCTCCAAGGTCAAGGCGACGCATGAGGCGGGCATGCACAGCTTCGAGCATCGCGTGCCAGCGGAGACCAGCCAGGACGAATTGATCGCCTTGGTCGACCGGCTCAATGCCGACGCCGCGGTCGACGGCATCCTCGTGCAATTGCCGCTGCCCGCCCATGTCGACGAGCAAAAGGTGCTGACGCGGGTCGACCCGGCCAAGGACGTCGACGGCTTTCATCCGGTCAACGTCGGCCGGCTGTCGATCGGGCTCGACGCCTTGGTGCCCTGCACCCCGCTCGGCTGCCTGATGCTGCTTCAGCGCGAGCTTGGCGATTTGAGCGGCAAGGACGCGGTCGTCGTCGGCCGCTCGAACATCGTCGGCAAGCCGATGGCGCAATTGCTGCTGCAGGCCAATTGCACGGTGACCGTCGCCCATTCGCGCACCCGCGACCTGGCGCAAGTCGTGCGCCGGGCCGACATCGTCGTCGCCGCCGTCGGGCGCCCCGAGCTGATCCGCGGCAGTTGGCTGAAGCCCGGCGCAACCGTCATCGACGTCGGTCAGGAGCGGGTCGAGCAGGCGGACGGCACGCGCAAATTGCTCGGCGACGTCGCCTTCGACGAGGCGCTGGAAGTAGCGGGGGCGATCACGCCGGTGCCGGGCGGCGTCGGGCCGATGACCATCGCCTGCCTGCTGCGCAACACGCTGGTCGCCGCCTGTCGCCGCGAGGGGTTGCCGGAGCCGGCGGGCCTGTGATCGAGCTGTTCACCACCGCCTTCATCACCCTGCTGGTGATCATCGACCCGCCAGGCTGTGCGCCGATCTTCGCCTCGCTGACCAGCGGCACCGACACCGCCCACCGGCGCAAGATGGCGATCCGCTCGACCGCCGTCGCCTGGTCGATCCTGATGTTCTTCGCGCTTCTCGGCGAGCCGCTGCTCGACACGCTCGGCATTTCGCTCAGCGCCTTCCGGCTGGCCGGCGGCATCATGCTGTTCATGATTGCGCTCGACATGGTGTTCGAGCGGCGAACCGAGCGGCGCGAGGAGCGGGCCAAGGGGATCGAAGGCACGCCCGATGCCGAGGACATCGCCGTCTTCCCGATGGCCATCCCGATGATCGCCGGGCCGGGCTCGATCGCCTCGATCATGCTACTGACGGCGCGGGCCAACGGCACGGTCGAGGGGCTGATCGTGCTGGCGGCAATGACGACGGTGATCGGGTTGACGCTGGTTGCCCTCTTAATGGCGGGCCCGCTGATGAAGCTGATCGGCGCCAAGCTGGAGGCGATGATCACCCGCATCCTGGGCGTGATCCTTGCGGCCCTGGCGGCGCAGTTCGTGCTCGACGGGCTGGAGCGCAGCCTGCCGGGATTGGCGGGGTGATTTGTTGTCGCGCTTCCGGACTGAAAACCGGTTCCCACTTTTCCTGGCAGCGCTTTAGCTAACTACCCGCCACATCTTCATCGGGTTCTTCGGCCCCAGGTCGATCGGTTGCAGCCAGGCCGGCACCTGGCCTTTCGCCAGCTGGGTGTAGAAGCCGTTGGGCGCCTTGGCGGCGAATACCGTCGACTGGCTCATCATCGGGCAGATCAGCAGATAGTCCGACTTGTATTTGCGCAGGATGGCGTGCGCCTGGTCGGCCGAGCCGCGGAAGGCGTGCATCATGTCGAGGATCTGCTGGCCGTTGCGGTGATAAGGGCCGGTCGTCGAGCGGTGATGGGTGACCGTGATCACCCGCGGCGCAAGGTCGCCGAAGGTGAAGACCATGCCCTTGGGTTGCCGCGCCACCGGCCTCATCGCCCATAGCGACGGGCATTGGGCGTTGGCATTGGCGATCGCCCGATCGCGGTCGGTCGAGGCCTTGCGCGGGATATTGTCGAGCACCAGCGGCACGATTGCGCCGAGGCCGGCGAGGACGACCAGGGTGGTGCCGACAACCCGGACCAAGGTCCTGTTCGAAGCGAAGGCGCGCGGCGCCAGCAGCCAGACCAGGCCGACGGCGCCGGGGATGGCCAGCATCTGCGCCGCCGGGCCGGTGCGCGTCTGCCAGAACAGCAAGGCCAGGGCCGCCACCGCCGGCAACAGGGCGCCGAGGATGCGCGGCAGACGATCGCGATCGCCGCGCGCCATCCAGGCGAGGACGCCCCAGCCGATCAGGCCGGCAACCGGCAAAGCGAGGATGGCGGTCGCGGTGCGCCAGCCGTGGCGATAGATCGGCCGTGCCTCGCGCACATGGCTCAGCCACAGATCGTAGAGCTCCGGCGACACCCCTTCCAGCCGCGACAGGCAGTGCGGCCAGGCGAGCGCATGAAAGCCGGCGATGACGGCGGCGACGGCGGCGGCGGCGCCCAGCCGCACGGGCCATTTGCCCGGCGACCAGGCGGCGAGGCCAAGCAGCAAGGCGCCGGCGAGCAATGCATCGGACAGCCAGACCTGCGATAGCGCGTCGCACACCGCCAGCCGATTGGCGTTGGAGGCGAACAACAGGAAGCCAAGGCCGGTGCCGCCGGCCAGGGTCGCGGCATAGGTGGCGAGGCGCCGCCGCTCGGCCGCGTCGTTGACCCAGAACAGCACCATCGCCGCGCCGCCGAGCGCCAGATAGATGATCATCTCCAGCCCGATGGCGAGCGACAGCGCCGTGGCGATGCCGAGCGTCGCCCCGCCGCGCGCCCGACGCGGGTCGGCGATGCCGGCGACCCCGAGCGCGAGCAGCGCCAATTGCCAGTTGTGATGGTCGATGCGGGTCGGCTGGAACATGCCCATGGTCGAGCCGGCGAAAAACAAGCAGGCGATCGCCAGCGGCCAGGCGGCGGGGGCGACCAGCCGCCGCACGGTCAGAGCTAGGGACGCCAGCAGCAAGGCCAATGGGATGAGCGGCGCCAGAGCGATGGCCATCTGCTCGGCATGCGGGCCGGTCATGAACAATCGGCCAAGCAGGATCAGGCCGGCAATCGGCAAATCGACCAGCCGCGACCAGTGGATATTGGCACCCTCCGGCCAGTTCATCTTGTACTGGCGAAGGTCGAACCAGTCCTGCCCGGCGAGGAGCGCCCGGACCTGGCTCATGCGCATATTGTCGTCGGTGTCGGCGAGGATGAAACCGGCGATGTGGTTCCAGCGGGAATAGACCAGCCAGGCGCTGAACAGCAGCCAGGCGACCAGCACCAGCAGGCGCCAGCGGCGGTCGACGAATTTCCCGAGACGGTCGATCAAGCCTTCGCCCTGTCCTTGCGCTGCGTGTCGTTTCGCGCTCTAGCGGCGCAGGAGCGAACAGCAAGCGGCGCGGCGATGAGCGAACACGAATATTCCGGCGATTTCTATTCCTACATCGACGCCGGGTCCCGCCGTTCCGCGCGCATCGTCGCCGGCCTGCTGCTCCCCGAAATCCGCATCCGCAGCTTGCTCGACGTCGGCGCCGGGCATGGCGCCTGGGCGGCGGAATGGATCGCCGCCGGGGTCGAGGACGTGCTGGCCGTCGACGGCGATTATGTCCAACCGGACCAGCTCGCGGTTCCGGCCAGGAACTTCCACGCCCATGACCTCGCCACCCCGCTCGACCTCGGCCGCCGCTTCGACCTGGTCCAGACGCTCGAGGTTGCCGAGCATCTGCCCGCGGACAGGGCCGATCTGTTCATCGACAATCTGATGCGCCACGGCGACGTCATCCTGTTCTCTGCTGCCGTGCCCCACCAGGGCGGCGAGCATCACGTCAACGAGCAGCCGCCCGAATATTGGCGGCGCAAATTCGCGGCGCGCGGCTACCGGCCCTTCGATTTCCTGCGCCCGCGCCTGGCCGGCCACGGCGAGGTCATGCCCTGGTACCGGTTCAACAGCTACATTTACGCCAACGCCGCCGGCGAGACCCGCCTGTCGGACGCGATCCTGGCGAGCCGGGTTCCGGACGACCGGCCGCTCGATATCGGCGGCGACCTCTCCTGGGCCCTGCGCCGGGCGGCGGTCCGCCTGATCCCGGCGTCGCTGGTCAAGCCGATCGCCATGGCCAAGGCCTCGCTCGAGGCGCGGCTGCGGCGGTGAAGCGCCATTTCGACCGGGCACTGGCCGACCCCGCGGCCCGCGCCGCCTTCGCCCAATTGGTCCGCTACGGGATCGTCGGCGCCCTCATCACCATCGGCGGCCAGGCGATCTACTACGTGCTGGCCGAAACCCGCACGACGTCGCCACTGGTCGCGATCGCCATTGCCTGGGTGGTCGGCATCATCGTCGGCTATTTCGCGCATGGCTGGATCAGCTTCGCCGGTCATGGCGAACGCGACGACCATGCGGCGATCGGCACACGCTTCGTCGCCGTCAACCTCATCGGCTATGTGCTGAACAGCTTCTGGGTGTGGCTATTGGTCGAGCGGCTTCTTGGCCCGACGTGGTGGCCGATTGTTCCCAACGTTGCGCTGACGCCGCTGATGACCTTCTGGCTTCATCGCTACTGGACCTTTCGCTGAAGCGACGATGCCGAGGCCGCGTTCACGGAGCGGCGCTTCGGCGAAGTCACCGCCCTCGACCTCCTGGACGATATAGAGCGGCCGTTGCTTGGCCTGGCTGTAGAGCCGGCCGATATATTCGCCCATCAGGCCGAGGACGAACATCTGCACCGCGCCAATGACGACGACGACCAGCATCAGCGACGTCCAGCCGGGGATGGCCCGGCCCGACAGCCAGCCGGCGAGGATGTAGAGCATGACCAGCAGCGAGCCCAGGGCCAACCACAGCCCGGCGTGGCTGGCGAGCTTCAGCGGCGCCGAGGAAAAACCGGTCAACGCGTCGAGTGCGAACCGGACCATTTTGCGCACTGGATATTTGGTCGTGCCCGCGAAGCGTTCGTCGCGCTTGTAGGCGAACGGGACCTGCCGGAAGCCGATCCAGGCGACCATGCCGCGGATGAACCGCGCCTGCTCCGGCATGGCCAGCAGCGCCTCCAGCGCGCGGCGGCTGATCAGCCGGAAATCGCCGGCGTCGACTGGAATATCGACGTCGGTCGCCCGCGCCAGCATGCGGTAGAAGGCATGGGCGGTGGCGCGCTTGAACGGCGTTTCGCCAGCGCGCTGGGTGCGCACGCCATAGACGACGTCGGCCTGCTCGCGCGCCATTGTCGCCACCATGTCGGACAGCAATTCGGGCGGGTCCTGGAGGTCGGCGTCGATGATGAGGACGGTATCGCCGCGGCACAAATCGAGGCCCGCGGTCAGCGCCAGCTGATGGCCATGATTACGCGAGAGGTTGATCGCGACCAGGCGCGGGTCTTTCTGCGCCAGCTCGCGCATCATCTCCCAGGTCCGGTCGCGCGAGCCGTCGTTGACCAGCACCAGCTCATAATCCTCGCCGGCCACCGATTTGGCGGCCGCGCCCAGGCGATCATGCAGGGCCGCCAGGCATTCCTGTTCGTTGAAGCAGGGAACGACGATCGATAGCGCGGTCATGGTAAGGATTGGCTCCCCGGATTTGCGACAGCATAGAGCAGGCTGTCCGGTGAGCGCCAGACGGGGGTCATGCCCTTTAGCAACCGGGGGTCATGCGGCGGCATGTCGATCAGCCAGACATAGTCGAACGCGTAGCGGGGGATTGCGGCGAGCGCCTGGTCGGCGGTCCACACATCGCTGCTGGCGCACTCGGGCGGGCGCACCATCTGCGACGGGTCGGCGATGAAATGGCCGGCCTGGCGATAGCGCACGGACAATAGGTTGGCGCCCTCGATCGCCCATTGGTCGTTGGAAAAGGCGTGGCGGCGGACAATCGCCATCGCTGGCAAATGGGTGTTGCGCGGCAAGGCCCACAGCCCGCCGCAGTCCTGGCCGACCAGGCTGACCAGTCGCGCGCCGCGCGGGACGTGGTCGAGCGCCGCGAGCTTGGCTGCCTGGTCGTTTGCCGACAGCGCCAGGCTGATCGTCGTCGTGGCGATGCGCAGCAGATAAAAGCCCAGACCCGCCCACGCCAGCAGGCGTGCCGTCGGCAGCGGCGTTTCGCCACGAAAGCGGACGGCGAGCAAGGCGCAGGCAATCATGAACGGCGCCAGGCGCATGTCGGCATAGGCCGAGCCGAAGACGACGCGCGGCAACAGCAGGAAACCGGCGAGCAGGACGAGGGCCGAGAACGCGAGGTTGCGCGAAAAGGACAGCTCTGGCCGGCGACGCGCCTCGACGATCATCGCCAAAGCGATGGCGACCGAGGCGAAGTCATACCATTGCCAACGGTCGCGCAGGGCCATCATGATCCACGACGCCTTGGCGGAGAGGTTGAACCAGTCGCCGGTCATGCCGTGCTGAACCGTGCTTCGCCAGGCGAGCATAACCAGCACCGGCCCGAGCATCACCGCGGCGTGCAGCGCCGCCCGCAGGCCGGCCTTCCACCAGGCCATGCCCTTGTCGTGCTGGCGAACCGCCTCGGCGGAAAAGGCCAGCAGCCCCAGCGTCCCCCAACCAAAGGTGTGGGTAATGAAGATGATGAAGGAAATCGGCACGAACAGAAAGGCGCGCAGCCCGGTCCGGCCAAGGCGGCCGAGCCTGAGCCACAGGCCGAAGGCGAGGAATGCCAGGGCCATTGCCAAAGTGAAGTTCAGGAAGCCGAACAGGAACGGATGGCCGAGCGCGAAGGGGAGCGCGAACAGGACGGTCGGCGGCAGTCGATTGTGAACTTCCCGCGCGACCCACAGGAAACCGGCGACCGTCAGCGGCGGAATCGCCATGGCGATCAATTTGACCGCCAGCTCCAACCCGAAGAGCTTGCTCAGCGGCACCACCAATATGTCGACGCCGAGGTTGCCGATGATGTGCCAGTTGAATTCGAAATAACGTTGCAGGTCGGGCGAATTGGCAAGGTCGAGCTGGACCCGGTAGCGGCCCATGTGGCCGAGCAGGTCGACCAGCGGCGGCACCGGCGGATAGAGCAAGGGCACGAAGGCGACGAGGATCATCGCGGCGACGAACCATCGCGTCTCCCACCACGGGCGCGGCCCTGGCGGCGACGGTGGCGGGGCGGCGTTCAACGCGTCCCCTGGCCCTGGTCCCGCCGCGCGAGCAGCCGCAGCCGCAGCGCATTCAGCTTGATGAACCCTTCGGCGTCGCGCTGGTCGTAGGCGCCGGCGTCGTCCTCGAAGGTGACGACCTTCTCGCTGTAGAGGCTTTGCGGCGACTTGCGGCCGGTGACGTGGACGGCGCCTTTGAACAGCTTGAGGCGGACGATTCCCTCGACCCTGGCCTGGCTATGGTCGATGGCGGCCTGCAGCATGGCGCGCTCGGGCGAGAACCAGAAACCGTTGTAGATGAGTTCGGCATAGCGCGGCATCAGCTCATCCTTGAGGTGGATGGCGCCGCGGTCGAGGGTCAGCTGCTCGATCGCGCGGTGTGCGGCATGATAGATGGTCCCGCCCGGCGTTTCGTACATGCCACGGCTCTTCATGCCGACGAAGCGGCTTTCGACCAGGTCGAGGCGGCCGATGCCGTGGCGCTTGCCGAGCGCATTCAGCCGCGCGAGCAGCGCCGCCGGTGACAGCACCTCGCCGTTGACCGCAACTCCGTCGCCCGACTTGAACTCGACGGTGATTTCTTCCGGCACGTCGGGCGCCGCCACCGGATCGTCGGTGCGCGAAAAGACATGGTCGGGGACTTCGGCCCAGGGATCCTCGAGCACCTTGCCTTCCGAGGAAGTGTGCAACAGGTTGGCGTCGGTCGAGAACGGGCTTTCGCCGCGCTTGTCCCTGGGTACCGGAATCTGGTTCTTCTCGGCGAAGGCGATCAGCGCCGAGCGGCTGGTCAGGTCCCACTCCCGCCACGGGGCGATCACCCGCATATCCGGGTTGAGCGCATAATAGCCAAGCTCGAAGCGGACCTGGTCATTACCCTTGCCGGTGGCGCCATGGGCGACGGCGTCGGCGCCGACCGCCTGCGCGATCTCGATCTGCCGCTTGGCGATCAGCGGTCGGGCGATCGCCGTGCCGAGCAAATAGAGGCCCTCGTAAAGGGCATTGGCCCGCATCATCGGGAAGACATAATCGGCGACGAATTCCTCTTTGAGGTCGTCGATGAAGATATGCTCGTTCCTGACCCCCAGCAGCTCGGCCGTGCGCCGCGCCGGCTCCAGCTCCCCACCCTGGCCGAGGTCGGCGGTGAAAGTAACGACCTCGCAATCGTACGTCTGCCGCAGCCATTTGAGGATGACGCTGGTGTCGAGGCCGCCCGAAAAAGCGAGCACGACGCGGCGGATATTGTCGCTCATGGCGGGCTGCGCTCTCCGAAAAATCTTCTCTCGCGGCCATGCCAGCCGCCCCTTCGCCATTCAAGCGCGATACAGATTTGCGGGCTTATCCCTCTTCGGCTCATGAGAGCGGGAGGTTCATTATGAAAGAATTCCTGTTGGGAGCCGCGAGTATCGTCCTCGCCGGCGCCGCCGTTGCCCAGGCGCAGCCGGCGCCGACGCCGCAGCCGGTGACGCAGGTTGCCCCGGTTCCGCACGCCGCCCCGGCGATGCGTGAGCACAGCCGCGACGAAATGGTCGCCAAGGTCCGCGAACATTTCGCCAAGCTCGACGCCAATAAGGACGGCTTCCTGACCAAGGCGGAAGCCGACGCGGGCCGCGAGGCCTTCAAACAACGCATCGTCGAGAAAATGGGCGATCGGCGCGAACATCGCATGGAGCAGCGCGATCCGGCGGCCGCCTTCGACCGGCTGGATGCCAACAAGGACGGATCGATCAGCCGCGACGAGTTCGCCAAGGCCCGCGAGATGCGCATCGAGCGCCGCGTCGAGCGCAAGGACGGCGCGGCCGCGCCGGGCCGGCGCATGATGCGGATGCACCGCATGGGTGGGATGATCGGCGGTCATATGTTCGACATGGCCGACGCCAACAAGGACGGCCGGGTGACGTTGCAGGAAGCGACCGACGCCGCTGCCCGCCACTTCGACATGGCCGATGCCAATCGTGACGGTCGCATCACGCCCGACGAGCGCCGGCAGATGCACAAGCAGATGATCGAAAAGCATCGCGCACCCAAGGCCGGCTAGGCCCGCTTTTTTGCTCGCTGGAACGGGAAGGCCCGGCGCTTGCGTCGGGCCTTTTTTCGTGCAGGTTGCCACGCGATTTCCACGAGGGGAGAGATTGATGTCGCTTGCCGCCCGTTCCGCCGCCTTACTGCTTTGCGTTTCGCTTCCGGTTTCCATGGCTCAGGCCGACGAAGGCATGTGGACCTTCGACGGCTTCCCGGCGGCGAAGATGAAGGCGGCTTATGGCTGGGCGCCCGACCAGGCCTGGCTCGACAAGGTCCAGGCGGCGTCGGTGCGGCTGACCGGTGGTTGCTCGGCCAGCTTCGTCTCGGGCGACGGGCTGATCCTCACCAACCACCATTGTGTCGCCAGCTGCGTCGAGCAGAACTCGACCGCCGCCAACAACATCCTCGAGACCGGCTTCACCGCCGCCAGCCGCGCCGAGGAGAAAATGTGCGCCGGGCAGCAGGCCGAAGTGGTCACCGCCATTACCGACGTGACGCCACAGGTGAAGGCCGCGATCGGCAGCCTGACCGGCGCCGCCTCGGTCCAGGCCCGTGACGCCCGGATCGCCGAAATCGAGAAGGCCGCCTGCCCGGACGCGACCAGGACCCGCTGTCAGGTCGTGTCGCTCTACGGCGGCGGCCAGTACAAGCTCTACACGTACCGCAAATATTCGGACGTGCGGCTCGCCTGGGCACCCGCGGCGCAGGCTTCGCAATTCGGCGGCGACCCCGACAATTTCAACTTCCCGCGCTACTCGCTCGATGCCAGCTTCCTGCGCGCATACGAGGACGGCAAGCCGGTCGGCACGCCCCGGCACCTGACCTGGAGCCCACGCGCGCCGGTCGAGGGCGAGGCGACCTTCGTCGTCGGCAACCCCGGCTCGACCCAGCGTTTGTACACGACTGACCAGCTCGCCTTCCAGCGCGAGCTGGCGGTGCCGATCACTGTCACCACTTATTCCGAGCTGCGCGGACGGCTGATCGCCGCCATGGATTCCTCGCCGGCCAAGGCACGCGAAGGGCATCAGGCGCTGGAAAGCATCGAGAATAGCCTCAAGGTCTATATCGGCCGCATGACGGCGTTCAACGACCCTGCCTTCATGGGCACGCTCGCCCGGGCCGAAGCCGACCTCAAGGCCAGGAGCGCCGGCAATGCCGCGATTGGCAACCCGTGGGCCGACACCGCCAAGGCGATGAATGC
>JAKFFL010000122.1:0-17984 GCA_036675225.1 Sphingomonas sp.
GCCGGTCTCGGTCTGCCACCAGGTGTCGACCACCGGGCAACGGCCGTCGCCGACCACGTTGAAATACCATTCCCAGCTGTCGGGGTTGATCGGCTCGCCGACCGTGCCGAGCAGGCGCAGCGATTGGCGGGAGTGCCGCGTGACCCACTGGTCGCCTTCGCGCTCGAGCGCCCGCAAGGCGGTGGGGGCGGTGTAGAAGATGGTGACGCCAAGGCGGTCGATCGTCTCCCAGAACCGACCGAAGTCGGGGTAATTGGGGACGCCGTCGAACATGACGCTGGTGGCGCCGTTCATCAGCGGCCCGTAAACGACATAGCTGTGGCCGGTGATCCAGCCGACGTCGGCGGTGCACCAGAAAATGTCGGACGCCTGGGGCCCAAACACCCAGTCGAAGGTCGCCGCCGACCAGACCGCATAGCCGCCGGTGGTGTGGACGACGCCCTTCGGCTTGCCGGTCGATCCGGAGGTGTAGAGGATGAAAAGCGGGTCCTCGGCGTCCATCGCCTCGGGCTCGCATGTCGTCGACAGCGACTCGCGGAGCGCGGAATAAAGCACGTCGCGGCCCTCGGTCATCGGCGCGGCATTGCCGGTGCGGGTGATGACGATGACCGTGGCGACCGGTTGCATGGCCAGCGCCTTGTCGACGTTGATCTTGAGCGGAATGATCTTGCCGCCGCGCATGCCCTCGTTGGCGGTGATGACCAGCTTGGCGTCGCAATCGGCGATGCGACCGGCGAGGCTTTCCGGCGAGAAGCCGCCGAAGCAGACCGAATGGACCGCGCCGATGCGGGCGCAGGCGAGCATCGCCGCCGCCGCCTCCGGGATCATCGGCATGTAGATCATCACCCGGTCGCCACGGGCGATGCCGTAGCTCTTGAGCAAATTGGCGAAGCGGCAGGTCTCTTCGTACAGCTCGCGATAGGTGAGGGCGCGGCCTTCGCCGGGCTCGTCGCCTTCGAAGATGAGCGCGGTCTTGTCGCCGCGGGTAGCCAGTTGGCGGTCGAGGCAATTGACACTGAGGTTGAGCTGGCCGTCGGCGTACCAGCGGATGCGGAAGTCGGCCTGTTCGAACGACCAGTCGCCGGCCCTGGTCGGGAAGCGCACCCAGTCCAGGCGCCTGGCCAGATCGAGCCAGAAGCCGTCCGGGTCGGCGCTCGCCTGGGCGTACAAAGCGTCCAGCTCGGCCGGGCCGAGCTTGGCCTGATAGGTGTCGGGAACCGGATAGACCGTCATCTAGGCCATGCTCTCCATATCGATGACGAAGCGATAGCGGACGTCGTTCTTCAAGAGCCGCTCATACGCCTCATTGACCTGGTCCATGCGGATCATCTCGACCTCCGGGTAAATGCCCTTGGCGGCGCAGAAGTCGAGCATCTCCTGGGTCTCGGGGATGCCGCCGATCGCCGAGCCGCCGACCGCGCGGTTCCACCAGATCAGGCTGGCGCCGGTGAAGCCTGGCATCGGCGTCAGCGCCCCGACGATGACCATCCGCCCGGAGCGGCCGAGCAGCCTCAAATAGGGGTCGATCTCATGGCTGACCGGGATCGTGTTGAGGATGAAGTCGAACCGCGTGCCGGCCGCCTTCATCGCCTCCTCGTCGGTGGAAATGATGACGTCATGCGCGCCCAGCGCCCGCGCGTCCTCGCCCTTGCTCGGCGTGGTCGTGATCATGGTGACGTGCGCGCCCATCGCCGCGCCAATCTTGACGCCCATGTGGCCGAGGCCGCCGAGCCCGACGACCGCCATCTTGGTGCCCGGCCCGACACTATATTGGCGCAGCGGCGAATAAGTGGTGATGCCGGCGCACAGCAAAGGCGCGACGCGGGCCGCGTCCATGCCTTCGGGCACCTTGCAGACGAAATGGTCGCGGACGACGATATGGTCGGTGTAGCCGCCCTTGCTGATTGTGCCGTCGTGATAATCGGCACTGTTGTAGGTCTGGACGCAACCCTTGCGGCAGAAGACTTCCCAGCCTTCGAGGCACTGGTCGCACGCCATGCAGCTGTCGACCATGCAGCCGACCGCGACTGTGTCGCCGATGCGGTGGCGGGTGACTTCCTTGCCAATGGCGGTGACGGTGCCGACGATTTCGTGACCGGGAATGACCGGATATTGCGAGCCGCCCCAGTCGTTGCGGCAGGTGTGGAGGTCGCTGTGGCAGATGCCCGAATAAGTGATCTTGATGGCGACGTCGTCGGGACGCAGCGCGCGTCGTTCGAAGGTCATCGGGCGGAGCGGCTGGTCGGCGGCATCGGTGCCCCAGCCTTTGGCGGTCGTCGGCCCCATGCTTGCCGTCAGTTCCGGTTGCGCCGTCGTCGCCATGTTGAATCTCCTATCGTGATGCGCGTTCGATGACCCTTTGCGCCTGGATGAGATGCGGCCGGTCGACCATTTTTCCACCGACCGAAAGCACGCCCGCGTCGGGCTGTGCCTCGAACGCGGCGATGACGGCCTGGGCGTGATCCACCTCGTCCGCCGACGGCGTGAAGGCGGCGTTGATCACCGCGACCTGGGCCGGATGGATGGCGAGCTTGCCGGTGAAGCCTTCGCGGGCGGCGGCAGCGGTTTCCGCGGCCAGGCCCTCGTCGTCGCGGAAGTCGGCGAAGATGCCGTCGACTGGCTGCACCCCGGCGGCGAGGGCGCCGGCCAGGCACAAGGACCGTGCCAGCCGGTAGGTGAAGCTCAAGCCCCCGTCCGCGTCATATTTGGAAGCCGCCCCGAGCGCCGCCGACAGATCCTCGGCGCCCCAGCTCATCGCCGCCAGCGGCGATTTGGGGTCGCGATAGGAGATCAGCCCGAACAGGCTGGCCGCGGTCTCGGTGACGATGGCGTGGATCGGGATGCTGCCGGTGCGGTGGGCGAGCTGGGTGACGTCGGCGCCGCTTTCCGCCTTGGGCAGAACGATGCCGTGGATGTCGCCAAGCCCGATCAGGTCGAGATCGTCCTTGTGATGTTCGCTGCCGATCGGGTTGATCCGCACCCACCAGGTCGGACCGCCGGATCGCGGGGCAAGCTCCTTGAGGATGGCCCGGGCCGCGGCCTTCTGGGCGGGCACGACGCTGTCCTCGAGGTCGAAGATGATCGCGTCGGCCTCGCTCGTCACCGCCTTGGCGATCTTCTTCTCGCTGTCGGCGGGGACGAATAGCCAGCTGCGCGGATCGGCGGTCATGCCGGTTTCTTGAGCAATAGCGCGGTGCGGGTGCATTCGCAGACCAATTCATTCCGCTGGTTGAAGCTGCGGTGGGCCCAGGTGACGATGCCGGCATTGGGCCGCGATTTGCTGTCGCGGACGGCGATGCACTCGGTCTCGCTGCGCAAAGTGTCGCCGGCGAACACCGGCTTGGGGAAGACCAGCTTGTCGTAGCCGAGGTTGGCGACGAGCGTACCCAATGTCGTGTCGGCGACGCTGACGCCAACCATCAGCCCGAACGTGTAGATCGAATTGACGATCGGCCTGCCGAACTCGGATGCGGCGGCGACCTCGGCGTCGAGGTGCATCGGCTGCGGATTGTGGGTCAGGGCGGAGATGAGGACATTGTCGGTCTCGGTCACCGTCCGGGTGACGGCATGGGCGACGGTGTCGCCGACTTGCCACTCATCATAATAACGTCCGGGCATGGCGCCGCTCTAGGCGAGCCGGGCGCGCTCCTCAAGCGGCGGTGCCGAGCTTGGCTTTCAGCTCGCACATGCCGATGCGCTCGACGGCGGCGTCGCGGTCCTCGGCGCGGACGACGTTGGCGATATGGCCGATCATCTGGCCGACGATGTCCACCGCCTGCAGCGCCAGAGCATGCTCGGTGATGACCTGATGGTCCATCGCCAGCTCGTCGCCCATCTGCTCGAGCATGCGGCGGGCATGGTCGAGCTCCTCGGCGAGGAGGCGGTCGAGCGGGGAGGGGACCGGAGTCATGAACGGGATATGCCGAACCACGGTTAAGAAGCCGTGAGCAGAACTTCGGCCACCGCCTCGGTGATCGCCGAGCCATCGAGCCGGTAGGCGGCGTAAAGGTCGGCGAGGTTGCCGGTCTGGCCGAAGCGGTCGACGCCCAGTGGCGCCACCCGCTGGCCGCGGACTCCGCCGAGCCAGGACAGGGATGCGGGGGCGGCATCGGCGATGGTCACCAGGCCGGCGTTGGGGGCGAGGCGGGAGAGCAGCGTTTCAGCGTGGCTGGGCTCGTTTTGACCCTGCCACCGTTTGGCCTGCGCCGCCGACCAGCCGCGGTGGAGGAGATTGGGCGAGGTGATGGCGAGCAGGCCGAGGCCGGGGATGTCCGTCGCGAGCTCGTCGTGGGCGGCGAGCGCTTCGGGCATGACCGCGCCCATGGCAAGGATCGCCGCCTCGGCATTGGCGCCGGGCTCGCGCAGCCAGTAGCCGCCGGCCAACGCGTCGGCCTGCCAACCGTCGTCGGCGCGCTCGACCTGGGCGATCGAGCGGGTCGAGAGGCGGAGATAGGTCGACTCGCCGGCGGGGTCGTCGATCAGGCGGAACGCCTCCTGCATGAACAGCGCCAGCTCGTCGGCGAAGGCCGGCTCGTAATGCCGGAGGCCCGGTTGACCGAGCGCGATCAGGGGCGGGTTGATCGACTGGTGGGCGCCGCCTTCAGGCCCAAGCGTGATCCCGCTCGGCGTCGCCACCAGCAGGAAGCGGGCGTCCTGGTAGCAGGCGTAATTGAGACTATCGAGGCCGCGGGCGATGAACGGGTCGTAAAGCGTGCCGATGGGGAAGAGGCGCTGGCCGAACAGGTCGCCGGCGAGGCCCGCCGCCGCCAGCATCAGGAACAGGTTGGATTCGGCGATGCCCAGTTCGACGTGCTGGCCTTGATTGCTCGCTGACCATTTTTGTGCCGAGGCAATCTTTGCCTGTGCAAAGACGTCGGCCATGTCGCGCCGCTTGAACAGGCCGCGCTGGTTGACCCAGGCGCCGAGATTGGTCGAGACGGTGACGTCGGGCGAGGTGGTCAGGATGCGGTCCGCCAATGGATGCCCGGACTTGGCGAGGTCCAGCAGGATACGGCCGAAAGCGGCCTGGGTCGCCTGCTCGTCGCCGGTTGGCGCCGGGATGGCGGGGATGTCGACGCTGCCGAACGCGCGATCCCTTTTGTCTCGCATCACCTGGCTGCGCTCGATCAACGCCTTCAGGCCCGGCCGGGCATTGGCGCCGACGCCACCCAGCGGCGCCCATTCCTCGCCCACGGGCACGCCCATCGATGCGCGCAATGCGGCCATCTGGGTCGGGTTCATCAGGCCGGCGTGATTGTCCTTGTGGCCGGCGAACGGCAGGCCGAAGCCCTTGACCGTCCAGGCGACGAACAGGGTCGGCACGTCGTCCTTGGCGGCGTCGAAGGCATCGACCAAAGTCTCCATGCAATGGCCGCCGAGGTCGGTCATCAGTGCCGCGAGCGCCTCGTCGTCGAGGCCTTTCAGGAACGCTGCCGCTCGCTTGCCGAGGTCCTTGTCGAGCCGCGCCCGCCACGCCGCGCCGCCCAGATAGAGCAAGGCCGAATGATCGGCGTTCGGCAGCGCATCGAGCCAGTCGGCGACCGCCGGATTGGCCTTGAGCGCCGCGCCGAGCTTCTTGCCGTGGCGCAGCTCGATCGTCCGCCAGCCGCATGAGCGGAAAATCTCGTCGAACCGCTCGAACATGCGGTCGGCGCTGATCGCGTCGAGGCTCTGGCGGTTGTAATCGACGATCCACCAGCAGTTGCGGATGTCGTGCTTGTACGCCTCGATCAGGCATTCGTAGATATTGCCCTCGTCGAGCTCGGCGTCGCCGATCAGGGCGACGAAGCGGCCGCGGCCGGCCTCGTCCATCATGCCGTGGGCGGTGAGGTAGTCCTGGACCAGCGACGCGAAGGCGGTGACGGCGACGCCGAGGCCGACCGAGCCGGTCGAGAAATCGACGGGGATGCGATCCTTGGTGCGGCTGGGGTAGCTCTGCATGCCGCCGAACCCGCGGAAATTCTGCAGCTGCTCGAGGCTTTGCGAGCCGAGCAGATAATGGATGGCGTGGAGTACCGGGCCGGCGTGCGGCTTGACCGCGACCCGGTCATTCGGCCCGAGCGCGTGGAAATAGAGCGCCGCCATGATCGCCGTCATCGACGCGCAGCTCGCCTGGTGGCCGCCGACCTTCAGCCCGTCGGCGCTCTCGCGCAAATGGTTGGCGTGGTGGATGGTCCAGGCCGACAGCCAGCGCAGACGCTCGTCGGCGAGCTTGAGGGCGGCGATGTCGGGGGAAACAGGCTTCAGCATGGCGCTCGCCTAGCCCAGCCAATCCCGCTCGAAAAGCGACTCGCGCCAATTTGCCGCTGACCGGGCGCGACGTTAACCCGAACGCGACTTCCCCTCGCTACACCTGCACGCCAACAGGAGAGCCACCAACATGAAGTTCATTATGCTGAAGTCGCGCGGCGGGGATTATATGGTGGTGGCGGAGAATGTCGCCTGGTTGCGCACGCATGAGAACGGCCAGACCCAAATCGGGATTGTCGGCGGCCAGCCGCTGCTGGTCGCCGGCGGCATCGAGGAAATCGCGGCCACCATCCTCGCGGGCTGAACTCAGTCTGCCACGGGACAATCCCCGGTTGCCGAACCATCGCGCCGGGCTAATGGTCTTTGCGTGAAGGCGGATATTGCATCCCATCATTTTCAGGCTCAGATGAGCCCTGGCGGGTCATTCGGAACGACGAGGAAAGGTTCGATGATCCGTGCTGGCTTGACCCGGTGGGTCCATGCGCCGCCCGTAACGGGACCATTGGCGTTGCTTTGCGGGTTTGCCGCCGTCGCGCTTCCGACCGCCGTCCGCGCCGCCATCGACGGCGTCGTCACCGGCTGCGAATTCACGCCTTATCTGCCGTTCGTGCTGCTGTCCGCGATCCTGATGCGCTGGTGGCATGCCGCGGCTGTCGCATTGCTGTCCGTCGCGGTCCTGGGCGGCTTGTTCATTGGCCCGCTGGTGGACCCGCATGGCATAACCTGCTTCGCGTCCGGCGCCGGCATCTTCCTGGCGTCCTCGGCGATGATGATCGGCATCGTCATCCTCTTCCGACGGGTGTTCGGGGCGATGCTTAACCGCGGCGCCGACGAATCGCCGGGCGGCATTGTCTTCAGCCTCGATGACGGCAAGGTGTGGGCTAGCTGGTATGGCCAGGGGCCGCCCGTGCTGCTGGGGTCGCAGAAGAAGGTTTCCGGGATGATGGAGGACTTCCTGGCGCAGGAAGAGGTCGGCAAGCGCCTGAACCGCCGACGCTCCTAGCGCCCCGGCGTCAACCCGGGCCCACCGGCCAGCCGCAGCCGGCCTTCATTCCGGATCGCCTTCGGACGCCAGCACCGTCGTCTGCACGCCGGTGGTGTCGCTGCCGACGCTGGCCTGGGTGATCAGCACCGTGGTCCCCGGGGTCATCACCGATCGCATGTTGGCGACGAACTCGGCCGGCAGCTGCATGGCTTCGACGCCCCGCGTGCTGATGATGGCGGCGTCCTCGGGCGCGACGTCCTGGACGCCGACCTGGATCCATTGTGCCTTGCGGCCGCCGCCACCGGTCAGCGTCAGCACCTGCGATTCGGTCGAGTCCTGCTGGAGCGCGGCGCGGGCGCGGCCGATCTCGACGCCGTTGCGCAGCACGACCACCATCTGGTCGCCGGTCGAGACGATGATCGAGGTCGGGCCGGACGGGCTCAGCTCCGGGTGCCAGCTGAACGCCTGCTTGTCGCCAAGCGGCAGCGGCACCGCGCCGAACCCTTGCAGGCTGGTCGGGGCGAGGACCCCGGCCGCGGCCTTCTTGTACGGCTCGCCATGGCTGCCGGCGATGACCACCGTGCCGCCCAGAGTCGTCGTCCTGAACAGCAATTTGGAGAATTCGAGCGGCAGGCGGACGCAGCCGTGGCTGGCGGGGAAGCCGGGCAGATTGCCGGCGTGCAAGGCGACGCCTTTCCAGGTCAGCCGCTGCTGAAAGGGCATGGGCGCATCGTCATAGGTGCGCGAGCGATGGTCCTCGTCCTTTTCGAGGATGGTGAACACCCCGCGCGGCGTCTCGAAGCCGGGCTTGCCCGAGGAAATGGTGGTGGCGGCGATGCGGATGCCGTTGCGATAGACCGTCGCCACCTGCCGGTCGAGGTCGACATAGACCAATACCGGGCCGCGCGGCGCCAGGCTTTCCGCC
Organism: Sphingomonas sp.; assembly: GCA_036675225.1. Classification (GTDB taxonomy): domain Bacteria; phylum Pseudomonadota; class Alphaproteobacteria; order Sphingomonadales; family Sphingomonadaceae; genus Sphingomicrobium. Next base: position 8,160 of record JAKFFL010000122.1, read on the forward strand.
CACACCCATTCCCCGGGCTTGAGGTTCGCGGTCTTGCGGGCGAGCTGATATTGCGAGCTGACCCTGGTACCGCTGGCGGCGGCGGGCGGGGCCAGCGCCAGGGCCAGGCCACCGGCCAGCAGGGCAAGGCCAAATCGCATCTTCGCACCTCCCTTTGGGATGATTGCCGTCGATAAACCCGATTAAGGTTTCGCGGAAGTGCCGGCATCGCCGCGCATCGCGCGCACGCGATGCGCCCAGCCGCGCCGCCGGCACGCCGACCCGAACTTCCGCTCAGGCCCGCGCCCGCTATCCTCGCTGTTTTTGGCGGAGACAGTCATGAGCTGGATGATCGGGCGCACGGCGGCCCTGGCCGATCCCGAGGCGGCGCGGATGAAGGCACTGGACAAGTTGCGCGGGCTGGCCGAGCTCGACGATCCGGAAAGCCTGGTGGTGCCGATCCTGATCGACGCCATATTGATGGCCGAATCCTATCGCGGCGCCCGCCACCAGGTCGATTTCCTCCACGACCTGACCGCCAGGGTCGACGCGCTGATCCGCGAGATCACCATCGTCGAGAAGGCCAAGGACTGGGCCGCCTAGGCGCGTTTCCTTAGCGCCAACGGTCGCCCGGGCGCCGTACGTAATGGCGCCAGACATGACCCCAGGGGATGACCAGCAGCAGGACCGCGCCGAAAGCGATGTTGAAGCTGTCCTCGGCAAAGGTCGGCGGATATTGCCCGGCCGACCATTGCGGCAGGCCGTAGGCGAGCATCCAGATCGTCTTCCAGGCGAATTCGAACAGCAGCAGCGGGAGCATTGCCAGCGGGTATTTGAGGCCGAGGAAGGCGAGCAGCCAGACGGCACCGAGCAGGCTTGGGATGACCCCGCGGCTGGTCAGCGCGTGGCCGAGAATCTCGGGCACGATCATCGCGCCGAGGCCAACTGCAAGCACGAGGTACATGGCGCGCAGGACGTATAGCCGGAACAGCGAGACGCCGCCTTCGGGGGCGGAGTCGCGGGGCGGGGAAGCGGATTCGGCGATGGCCATTTCGGCTCTCCTAATTCAGGCGGCTCGCGGCTATTCGGCCGCGTCGGGGTCGGGCTGAAACTCGAGCAGGTCGCCGGGCTGGCAGCCAAGCGCGTCGCAGATCGCCTCGAGCGTCGAGAAGCGGATCGCGCGGGCCTTGCCGGTCTTGAGGATCGACAGATTGGCCAGCGTCAAATCGATCCGCTCGGCGAGCTCGGTCAGGGTCATCCGGCGGTCGTGGAGCAAATCGTCGAGCTTGACGGCGATTGCCATGTCACACGGTCCCTTCGAGGTCTTCGCGCATCAAAGTGCCTTCGGCGAAGACCCGGGCGAGGACGAACATCAACAGGACCGCGAGCCAGCCGTTGATCGAGAAGCCGGCGTCGAGGTTGAAGGGATGCTCGGCGGTCGAGATCAGCCGGGCGATGGCGGCGATGGCGATGCTCAGCAATTGCAGCGCGACCAGGATCCAGGCGATGGCGTGGAGGCGGTAGGCGTTGGCGGCGACGAACGGGTCGCCGGCGCGGACCGTCTCGACGATCGCGACCAGCTTTCGAAGCACCGGGAAGTTGAGCGCGATGGCGACCAGGCCGAGCCCGGCGATGACCCGCATGCCCGTCATCACCGTCCGGGCGTCGGGATAGTCCGTGACGCCGAGCGCGCGCATCGTCCACGGCTCGTTGACGAAAGTATAGGCGAGCAGCCCGAGGATGCAGGCGCCCCACACCCAGTTGAGCAGGATCAGGATGCGAAGGACCACATAAGCGAGCGGCAGCGCGGTGGACCTCATGCGACATCTCCCAGTGATTATCGATAAACGATAAACCACATATCGATTGTCGGCAAGTCCTTTCTGTTAGGCCGCGTCCCGCTCCGCGTCGAAGCGGGCCTGGGCGGCGCGGATGCAGTCGATGTGGGCGAGCGCCCAATCGCCGAGGCCCTTGACCGGTTGGCGCAGCGAATTGCCGATTTCGGTCAGCTCGTAATCGACCCGTGGCGGAATGGTCGGGGTGACGGTGCGGCTGACCAACCCGTCGCGCTCGAGCCCGCGCAGGGACAAAGTCAGCATCCGCTGCGAAATGCCGTCAATCGCGCGCTTCAGCTCGGAAAAGCGCCGCGGCCCGTCCGCCAGGGTCATCACGATCTGCATGCTCCATTTGTCGCCGACGCGGTTGAGCACCGGCGTCACGCTGCGACAGTCGCCGTGGTCCGGCGCGCTCGGGGCAGGCACATCACCGCGATGCGTGTTCGCGTGAGCGGGCACATCGCTGTGCCTGAGTGACAAATTTTTGCGTTCTTGCGCGCTGTCCATGCATGGTTATTTAAAGTGTCCCGGTAACAAATCAATACCAAGGACCAAATCATGACCATTCTGCATATCGACAGCAGCATCAACGGCGCGAACAGCGCCAGCCGCGCCATCAGCGGCTCGATCGCCGACCGGCTTGCGGCGGCCGACAAAGACTCGGCCCTTACCTATCGCGACCTCGCCGCGCAGCCGTTGCCGCACCTGACCCTCGATGCCTTCGCGGACACCGCCGTGCTCGACGAGTTCCTGGCCGCAGACACTTTGGTGATCGGCGCGCCGATGTACAATTTCACGCTGCCCAGCCAATTGAAGGCCTGGCTCGACCGCATCCTGATCGCCGGCAAGACCTTCCGCTACACAGCCGAGGGGCCGGAAGGGCTGGCCGGAGACAAGCGTGTCATTATCGCCCTGGCGCGTGGCGGCTTCTACGACGAGGGCTCGCCGGCGGCGGGCCTGGAGCATTTGCGATCCTATCTGCGCGGCGTCTTTAACTTCATCGGCATCGAGCCCGAGTTCGTCGCCGCCGACGGGCTCAACATGGGTCCCGAGCAGCGCGAGTCGTCTGTCCGCCAGGCACTGGGCGAAACCGTCCTGTTGGCGGCTTGACCACAGCTCCGGCGAGGCGCAGCTATCGCGCCTCAAGGGGGTGCGGCATGATGAGATCGATCCTTTTCGCGGCGGTCGCGATGGCCTTCGCCACGCCGGCCGCCGCCGGTCCGGCCGAAGATGCGACGGCGGCGGTGACGGCCTGGCTCGACCGGTTCAACGCCGGCGACATCCCGGCTTTCCTGGCCGGCCATCGCGACGGCGCGCTGATCGTCGATGAATTCGCGCCTTATGTCTGGGGCGGACCCGAGTCGGCCCAGCGCTGGCTTGGCGATTATGCCAAGGACGCCGAGGCGCGCGGGATCAGCGGCGGACGCATCGATTATGGCCGGCCGGTGCACGCGGCCAGCGACGGCAAGGGCGCCTATATCGTCCTGCCGACGACCTACCGCTTCACCCAGAAGGGCACGAAAATGGCCGGGGCCGGCAGCATGACCTTCGTCATGGGCCGCGTCGGGGATACGTGGAAGATTGCCAGCTGGACCTATTCAGGGGCGGCACCGACGCCGGACCGCTAAAACCGGCGGGCCTCAATCACATGACCGATCAGGTCGGCGCCGTCGCGCTGCTCGCCGAGGGTGATGTCGGCCAGGCCAAGGCCCGCCAGTTGTTCGGCCAGTGTCGCCATCCGAGCTGCCGATTGTGCCGCGGCGAGCAGGGCCCGCTGGCGCTCGCGGTGAGCCTCGACTTCGCCGCGCAGCTCTCCGATCCGGGCTTGAATTGCCGCCTCGTCGTGCGCCTGGCGCTGCTCGAACAGGTCGGTCAGGCTGGAATGGACGGAAGCCAGCATGGCGACATCGGCGGCGGCGCGGCTGCGCTCGGCGACGGCCTTGAGCGCGTCGCGCAAGGCTGTGTAGCGGACCTGGGCGGCGGTCTGGGCGAGCGGCCCGGCCGCCCGGCCGCGCTCAATGGCGAGGATGGCGGCGAAGCCGGCCGAGGCGCGGTCGAACAACTGGACATGGTCGAGCAGGAAGTCGGCATCGGCGATCGCGCGGCGCGTGTCGGCGGCGACCGAGCCCTCGGCGGCATGGCAGGCGAAGCGCAGCCGGCCGCCGGGTGCGAGCACCCGCGCCGCTTCCGGCAGCGACCGGTCGAGGTCGGAATATTCGATGCCATATTGGCTGACGACGGCATCGACGCTGGCGGCTTCGAGCGGCAAGTCCTCGGCCGCAGTCCGCGCCAGGAAGCGGATTTGCCTGAGCAGCGCCTTGTCGCGCGAGACGAACGCGGCGGGCCGCACGTCGGCGAGGTCGGCGCCGGTCACCTTGAAGCCCTTGCCCGCCGCCACCGCCATCAAGGCGATGGCGCCATTGCCGGTGGCCAGGTCGAGGATCCGCCCGCCCATGGGCAGGGACCGGAAGAAATCCCGCCAGCCGCCGGCAACCGCCTCGCCATAATTGGCGGCGCCGCGGCCGGTACCGAAGGAGGCGATCCGGTCATAGTGCCAGAACCGGTCCCAGGCCGATGGCGGGTCGGTCAAGCCAGCAGCCGCAGCGGGTTTTCGATATAGGTCTTGAGCGCCTGCATGAAGCTGGCCGCGTCCCAGCCATCGACGACGCGGTGGTCGCAGCTGAGCGACAGGTTCATCCGCTTGCGGACTTCCAGCTCGCCATCGATGACGACGACCTTCTCCTCGACCTTGTTGACGGCGATGATCGCGACTTCGGGCCGGTTGATGACGGGTGTCGAGGTGATGCCGCCCATCGGGCCGAGGCTCGACAGCGTGATCGACGAGCCGGACAATTCCTCACGGGCAGCCTTGCCGTTGCGGGCGGCCTCGGCGAGGCGACCGATCTCGCGCGCCAGGTCCCAGACGCTCCTCGACTGGGCGCCGCGGATCACCGGCACCATGAGCCCGTTCGGGGTCTGGGTCGCCATGCCGAGGTTCAGCGCGCCGTGGCGGGTGATCACCCCGGCATCGTCGTCGAAGGTGGCGTTGAGCATCGGCCAGTCGGGCAACGCCTTGCCCATGGCGGTGATCAGGAAAGGCAGCAGGGTCAGCTTGGGGTTGGAGCCGCGATCGCGGTTCATCATCGCCCTGGTGTCCTCGAGGTCGGTGACGTCATATTCCTCGACCAAAGTGAAATGCGGGATCCGGCGCTTCGCCTCCTGCATATTCTCGGCGATCTTGCGCCTGAGGCCGACGACCTTGATGGTCTCGTCCTGGCGCGGCGCCGGCCCACGGCTCGGGGCGCTGGCCCCATTGTAGAGCAAATAGGCATCCAGATCGGCATGGCGAATGCGGTCGCCAGCCGCCTTCACCTGCGCCAGGTCGATACCAAGGTCGCGGGCGCGCTGGCGGACGGCGGGAGAAGCCAGCACTTTATCACCAATCTCCGTTCGTGCTGAGCTTGTCGAAGCACTGGCTTTCGCTTCGGGCTTGGCAAGGAAGGGCAGCTCTTCGACAGGCTCAGGGCGAACGGATTTTGGCTGTTCTGCAGTGGCGGTGACCGGAATCGCCTTTTCCTGCTCAGGCGTCGGTTCGCTGGCGCCGTCGGCGAGTGGCTGTTCCACGGTGCTTTCCGGCGCAGGGGCCTCGGCGGGAGCATCGCCGCTCGTCTCGATCTCGACCAGCACCGAGCCGATGGCGATCTGGTCGCCGACCTCGCCGGCCAGCTTGGTGACCTTGCCGGCGACCGGGCTTTCCATTTCGACCGTCGCCTTGTCGGTCATCATGTCGGCGAGCTGCTGGTCTTCCGCGACCGTGTCCCCGACCTTGACGTGCCAGGCGACGATCTCGGCCTCGGCAATGCCTTCGCCGATGTCGGGGAGCTTGAATTGGTACGTAGCCATCAGGCAGCCATGACCTTTTCTAGCGCGCGCTTGATGCGCTTCGGGCCGGGGAAATAGGCCCATTCGTAAGCGTGCGGGTAAGGCGTGTCCCAGCCGGTGACGCGCTCCACCGGCGCCTCAAGATGATAGAAGCAGCGCTCCTGGACCAGGGTCGCCAGCTCGGAGGCGAAGCCGGAAGTGCGCGGCGCCTCCTGCACCACCAGGCAGCGACCCGTCTTCTTCACCGATTCCTCGATCGTCTCGATGTCGAGCGGGACGAGGGTGCGCAAGTCGATGACCTCGGCGTCGATGTCGTTGTCCTCGACCGCCGCCAGGGCGACGTGGACCATCGTCCCATAAGCGAGGATAGTCAGCGCCTCGCCCTCGCGCACCACAGCCGCCTTGCCCAGCGGCACGGTGTAGTGGCCGTCGGGAACCTCGGCTTCCTTGCGCTTGGCCCAGGGCGTCACCGGCCGGTCGTGGTGGCCGTCGAACGGGCCGTTGTAGATGCGCTTGGGCTCGAAGAAGATGATTGGATCGGGATCCTCGATCGCCGCGATCAGCAGGCCCTTGGCATCGTAGGGCGTCGAGGGGATGACGACCTTCAGGCCGGCGATATGGGTGAACAGGCTTTCCGGCGACTGGCTGTGGGTCTGGCCGCCGAAGATGCCGCCGCCATAGGGCGAGCGGATGACCATCGGCATGGTCCATTCGCCCGCCGTGCGATAGCGCATCTTGGCGACTTCACTGACGATCTGGTCGTAACCGGGATAGATGTAATCGGCGAACTGGATCTCGACGACGGGCTTCAAGCCATAGGCCGCCATGCCGACGGCGGTGCCGATGATGCCGCCTTCGGAAATCGGCGCATCGAAGCAGCGAGCCTTGCCGAACTCCTTCTGCAACCCCTCGGTGGCGCGGAAGACGCCGCCGAAAAAGCCGACGTCCTCGCCATAGACGACGACATCGGGGTCGCGCGCCATCATCACCTTGTGGGCACTGTTGATCGCCTGGATCATGTTCATCACGGCCATCAGGACTTGCTCTCGTCCAGTGCCAAATCGCGCTGCTCGGCGATGTGCCAGGGTAATTCGGCATAAACGTCCTCGAACATCGAGCCGATGTCGTGCTGGCCCTGCTCGGGCAGGATGCCGAGCTTCTCGGCTTCCTTCTGGGCGGCGCGGACCTCGGCGTCGGCGGCCTTGGCCAATTCGGCGTGGCGCTCCTCGTCCCATTCGCCGAGCGCGATCATATGCGCCTTCAATCGCTCGATCGGATCGCCCAGCGGCCATTCCCGCGCTTCGCCGGCGGGGCGATATCCGGAAGGATCGTCGGAGGTCGAATGGCCCTCGGCGCGATAGGTGAAGAACTCGATCAGGGTCGGGCCATGATTAAGCCGCGCCCGCTCCGCCGCCCAGCGCACCGCCGCATAGACCGCCAGCGCGTCATTGCCGTCGACGCGCAGGCCGGCGATGCCATAGCCGACGGCGCGCTGGGCGAAGGTCGCGCGCTCGGCCCCGGCGATGCCGGCGAAGCTGGAGATCGCCCACTGGTTGTTGACCGTGGCGAGGATGACGGGTGCCTGATAGACGGCGGCGAAGGTCATGGCGCTGTGGAAATCGCCCTCGGCGGTGGCGCCGTCGCCGATCCAGCCCATGGCGATGCGGCTGTCGCCCTTGATCGCCGACGCCATCGCCCAGCCGACCGCCTGCGGGAATTGCGTGCCCAAATTGCCGCTGATCGAGAAAAAGCCGTGCTTCCTGTCCGAATACATGATCGGCAGCTGGCGGCCCTGCATATGGTCGCCGGGGTTGGAATAGATCTGGCACATCATCTTCACCAGCGGATAGCCGCGCGATACGAGCAGGCCCTGCTGGCGGTAGGTCGGGAAGTGGATGTCGTCGAAATCGGTCGCGGCGGCGGCGGCCACCGCGATCGCCTCCTCGCCGGTGCATTTCATGTAGAAGCTGGTCTTGCCCTGGCGCTGGGCGCGGTACATGCGGTCGTCGAAGACGCGGACCGTGACCATGTCCCTGAGCATCTTGCGCAGGGTATCGGGGTCGAGCTTGGGGTCCCACGGCCCGATCGCCTTGCCGTCATCGTCGAGCACGCGGACCAGATCCGTCGTCAGCGGGTGGGTCTCGGCGGCCGGGGCGGCGGTGTCGGGCCGGGGCGCGCTGCCGGCGGCGGGGATGACGATGCTGGAGAAATCGGGCGCGTCGCCGGGCCGGAACGCCGGCTCGGGCACGTGCAGCGCCAGCACCGGTGCGTTGCGGCGGGATTGAGCTTTGTCAGCCATCGCAGCGCCGCTTAGTCGCGCACGCCGGCGGGGGCAAGTTGCGGTGTAAAGGACGCTTTACGCTCGTTCCTGCGCGTTGACGCGGCGGCGAGCGTGGGGTTAGGGCCAGCGTCATGGCCGACACCGACAAATCGCTCCCCGACCGCCTCAGCCTCGACCCGCGCAGCCCGCACTTCGACGAGGATATCCTGGCGCGGGGGGTCGGCATCCGCTTCAACGGCCAGGAAAAGACCAACGTCGAGGAATATTGCGTGTCGGAAGGCTGGATCAAGGTCGCCGCCGGCCGCAGCCGCGACCGCTATGGCAACCCGATGACGCTGACATTGAAGGGCCAGGTCGAGCCTTATTTCGAAGAGGCGAAGCCGTCCGAGGACTGATCAGGACGGCGATTTCGTCTGTGAGCTGGGCAGCCTCGGCGTCGCGTCGCCGGGGAAGCGCGGCGACCGGCCCTTGCGCCAGTCCCATAATTTCTTTGCGCCCCAGCCCAGCGCCAGCGCGCCGGCCAGCGGACCCAGTCCGCGCCTTGCCAGGCCGGCCGCGCCGGCGCCGAGGATCGCGCCTTTGACGCCGCTGTTCCGCCCGGCGATCCTGCTGCCGATCAGCGCCCCTGCAAGCTTGCCCAGCATGGCTAGTTCCTTCCTGGATTGACCCTGGCCGCACAGCGTTTGGCGGCCACGCCCGGTTCCGTGGCACTTTGTCCCAATTGTCAGTGGGAAATTCCACCAACTTGCCCGCCGATGAACACGATCGACGCAATTTTTGGCGGAAAACCGCAATTGGCACGCCTCTTGAATTGGAGAAGGCATCGGCCCGCCAGTTTGTGACGCGGGGCAAAAGGGAGAAAGACAATGCTTGGTTCGAACACTGGACGTCATCTGATCGCGCTGTTCGGCGCCATCCTGATGAGCACGGTCGCGGTTGGCTCCGCCGTCGCCCCGGCGTCGGTTCAGAGCCCGGTGGTTTCGCTCCATGCTTGAGCTTGAACCGATCGAGGCCAGGGTGCCGACGCGGACCCCGCGGATGGCCGAGCAGCCCAAGGCGGAAGAGGCCAATGTCCGCTTCGCCCCGCTCGCCGGCATTCTCTCCGGCCCGATCTTCACCCGCACCCGGGACATCATCGCGGCGAACATGACCGAGCTGCTCGACCGGGCCGAAGACCCGGCACGCATGATCCGCATGATCATCTGCGAGATGGAAGAGACATTGGTCGAGGTGCGCGCCACCGCCGCCCGCTCGATCGCCGACATCAAGGAGATGCGGCGGGCGATGATGCGGCTGGACCAGCTCCAGGACAATTGGAGCGAGAAGGCCAGCCTGGCGCTTGAGAAGGGCCGCGAGGATCTGGCCCGCGCCGCCCTGAACGAGAAGCAGAAAGCGGCCGACATGGCCGAGGGCCTGCGCGCCGAAATGACCGAGATCGAGCAGGTGCTGCGCGGCTATGAGAAGGACATCGCGCGCCTGCAGGCCAAGCTGAGCGAGGCGCGCAGCCGCCAGGCGGCGATCGCCACCCGGCTGGAAAGCGCCGTGACCCGCGCCAGGGCCCGCGAACTGCTCCACGGCAGCCGCACCGAGGAGGCCTTTTCGCGCTTCGAGATCCTCGAGCGCCGCGCCGATCTGGCCGAAGGCTATGCCGACGCGCTCGGCTTCAACGGGCCGAAGAGCCTGGAAGAAGAGATTGCCGAGCTGAAGGCCGCCGACAAGGTCGATGCCGAGCTGGAATCGCTGAAGGCCGCGCTCGCGGCGAAGACGAACTGAAAGGACCAGGGGACATGCCGCAGCGCCTTACCTATTCGCTCAACCGCCGAGACAAGAAACTGGCGGGCGTCTGCT
>JAKFFL010000143.1:0-3097 GCA_036675225.1 Sphingomonas sp.
CGCCGCGGCGGAACGGGGCGGGCACGACCTTCTCCAATCCGAGCTCGACCGCCAGCGGGGTCTTGCCGGGCGCCAGGCCGGTGCGGTTGCAGACACGGAAAATGTGGGTGTCGACCGCGAACGCCTCCTGCCCGAAAGCGGTGTTGAGGACGACGTTGGCGGTCTTGCGGCCGACGCCGGGCAGGCTTTCGAGCGCTGCCCGATCGCTGGGCACCTGGCCACCATGCTCGGCGAGGAGTTGCTCGGACAAGGCGATGACGTTTTTCGCCTTGGTGTTGAACAGGCCGATGGTCTTGATGTGATCCTTGAGCGCGTCCTCGCCGAGCGCGACCATCTTTTCCGGCGTGTCGGCGATGGCGAACAATTTGCGGGTGGCGAGGTTGACCGACACGTCGGTGGCCTGCGCCGACAATGCGACGGCGACCAGCAAGGTGTAGGGGTCGCGATACTCCAGCTCGGTTTCCGGCTCGGGGTTGAGCTCGGCCAGGCGGCGGAAGAATTCGAAGACTTGCGCGCTCTTCACAGGGAATCGACGACGTCCCGCATCGTATATAGCCCCGGCGGCTTGCCGTGGAGGAAGCGGGCGGCGGCAAGCGCGCCGCGAGCAAAGATCATCCGGCTTTCGGCGCGGTGCGAGAGGATAACCCGCTCGTCCGATCCCGCGAACACCACGTCATGGTCGCCCGGCACCGTGCCGCCGCGCAGTGCCGCATAGCCGATCGCGCCCGGCTCGCGGGTCAGGCCGGTGCCAAGGCGGAAGCGCTCCTCCGTCGCCTTGCCTCCACGGCCACGAGCGGCGGCATCGCCCAACGCCAGCGCAGTCCCGGAGGGTGCATCGGCCTTCATCCGGTGGTGCATCTCGACGATCTCAATGTCCCAGTCGGATCCGAGCATCGCCGCCGCCCGCTCGACCAGTTCCGAGAGGACGGCGATCCCAAGGGAGGTATTGGGAGCCCGCAGAACCGCGACTTCGCGCGACGCAATCTCGATACGGTTGGCGGCAAGGTCATCCAAGCCAGTTGTCCCGATCAGGATTGGCACGCCCGCGCCGACCGCCCGGTCGAGACTGGCTTGCAGCGCTGCCGGCACCGAGAAATCGACGATGACGTCGCCATGGTCGGCATCGATGCGGAAGCCGCCTTCCTCGTCGGCGGCCGCCGCGATGGCGCGCCCCATGCGGCCGTCGGGGGCGGTTAGGGTCAGGCGGATCGGCTGATCATCGCTGCGCATGGCCAAAAGATTAGCGAAGCCGCTCCTGCAACGCCAGCGCGGCGGCGGGCGCGCGCTCCTTGGCGCCGTTGATCATGAAGACATAGGAATCCCGGCCGTCCTTGCGCCAGCCGCGCGCCTTGGCCGCGAAGCTGTCGAGCGCCTCGTCGCCATAGCCGGTGAGCACCTCGCTCCGCATCCGCTGCAGCCGCGCGTAGGCGAAGCTGGCGGTGTCCGCCTCGATGGTCGGGAACTCGTCGTCGTCGCCGAAGACCACCGCCACGTCATGGTCGCGGCACAACGCGAAGAAATGTTCGTCGCGGAAGCTTTCGTGCCGTGGCTCGATGGCCTGGCGCAGGGCGATGCCGTCCAGCTTGCGCGGGAGCAGCGTGAGGAAGGCGGCGATGTCCTCGCGTTCGAACTTGCGCCGCGCCGCCAGCGTCCACAGGATTGGGCCGAGCTTGTCGCCTAGCACCGTCAAGCCCTGTTTCATGAAATTGCCAATGCCTTCGCCGGCATCCGCCAGCTTCGGGCGGGTGACGCAGAAGCGCGATCCCTTGATAGCGAACTGGAAGCCGTCGGGCACGGCCTTCGCCCAATTCGTCCAGCTTTTCGGGCTTTGGCGGCCATAGAAAGTGGCGTTGATCTCGATCGCACCGAACTGTTGCGCGGCATATTCCAGCTCATGCGCTTGCGGCAGCCCCTTGGGATAGAATGGCCCGCGCCACGGCGGATAGGTCCAGCCGCCGATGCCGGCCCGGATGCGGCCGGCGGCCAAATTAGTCCTGGGCGAAGAAGCGGGCGGCGATGTCGCGCGCCAGCCGGGTCGGCCGCAGCGAGTCGGCGTCGAGGCAACACCAGGTGCTCTTGACCTCGGCGAGCACATCTTCTCCGCGCTTGATGACGGTGGTGAACAAGGCCCGAGCGCCTTCGAGCCGGTCGGCGATGACATTGGCGACGACGATATCGTCGAGGAAGGTCGGCCGGCGGTAGCTGATCTCATGCTTCAATGCGACCCACAGGTGGCGGGCGACCGCGTCTGGCGGGGCGAGCGTTTCCCAATAACGCACGACCGCTTCCTGCACCCACTTCAGATAGACGCTGTTGTTGACATGGCCCATGTGGTCGATGTCTTCGGCCAAGATGCCGATCGGGTGATGATAGGTCTGGTTCACTGGGTGACCGTGCGTCCTACTTACAATCGTGTCAATACAATTACTTGAGCTGGCTGTCCTTGCTGCCGCGGCGGTTGATGGCGGAATGGACGATGGCCTTGTCGCGTTGCGACTGGCAGGCGACGCAGGTTCGGACTCCGGGCAGGGCCTCGCGGCGCTTGTTCGGGATCGGCTCGCCGCAATCGTCGCAGTCCTCGGCGGCCTCGCCGGCGGGCATGCGCAGGCGGGCCGCGGCGATGGCGTCCTTCACCGTATCGTCGATCTGATCCTGAACCGCGCCGTCGCGCGTCCATCCGCCGGCCATTTGCGTCTCCTGATGTAATCAATATTGGAACGGTCATGGAGTTCCACAACATCGTCATCCTGACAGGCGCCGGGATCAGCGCCGACAGCGGCCTCGCCACCTTCCGCGGCGCCGACGGTCTGTGGGAGGGCCACCGCGTTGAGGATGTGGCGACGCCCGAAGCCTTCCGCCGCGATCCGGCGTTGGTCCATCAATTCTACGATGCCCGGCGGGCGCGGCTCGGCGAGGTCGAGCCCAATGCCGCCCATGTCGCGCTTGCGCGGCTCGACGCGGAATGGCCGGGCGGATTGCTGATCGTCACCCAGAATGTCGACGATTTGCACGAGCGGGCCGGGGCGAAACGGCTGCTGCACATGCACGGCGAGCTGGCGAGAGGCTGGTGCCTGGCCTGCGACGGGCGGTTTCCGTG
>JAKFFL010000051.1:0-3094 GCA_036675225.1 Sphingomonas sp.
GGCGTCGATGCAGATGCCCTCGACCGCTTCCTGCGGGCCGACCACATGCTCCATTGCCGTGATGAACTCGGCCGCGAGCCGGCCGTGGGTCACCAACACTAGTCCGATCATTCACTCACCCGAACTGCTTACCCGCCCTCCGCGGGACGAATGTCTTCGACGCTATCGCTCGGCGCCGAGGCGAGGTCGCGGTGGCGGATATTCGCCGGAATGCCGGCCTTAAGCAACCGCTCCGCCATTTCCACCGCTGCGGCGACCGACCGGTGGCGCCCCCCGGTGCAACCGAACGCCACGGTCAGATAGGTCTTGCCGGCGGCCCAATAGCGGGGAATCAAATCCTTTAGAAGGGCTTCGATGCTGTCCATCGACTGAACCCAGGCCGGATCCTTGGCGCAATAGTCGCGCACGTCGCGGTCGAGTCCGGTCAGCCCGCGCAATTCGTCGACCCAGTGCGGGTTGTCGATGAAGCGCATGTCGAACATCAAATCGGCGGTCCGCGACACGCCGCGAGCGTAGCCGAAGGAGGCGATGGTGACGACCGGCTGGTCGCGGTCCTCGCCATAGCGCCGGCGCAGCTCCTCGCGCAGCTCGGCCGGGGTCAGATCGGTGGTGTCGAGGATGCTGTCGGCGGCGGCACGCAGGCGGGCGGTGATGCCGCGCTCGCGGGCGATGCCGTCCTCGGCCGGGCGGTCGGCGGCCAGCGGATGGCGCCGCCGGGTCTCGTCGTAGCGGCGCATGAGCTCGGCGCCCGAGCAGTCGAGATAGAGAATTTCCGGCCGCACCCCGTCGATCGAACGGATGATGGCCGGCAACTTCTCGGCATCGAAGCCGCGGCTGCGGGCGTCCATGCCGACCGCGATCGGCGCCTTGCGTCCGGCATCCCGCTCGCCGTGGACGAAGTCCCGGAGCAGCGCCACCGGCAGGTTGTCGACGCAGTCCCAGCCCATGTCCTCCAGCGTGTCGAGCACGGTCGATTTGCCGGCGCCCGACATGCCGGTGACCAGCAGCAGCCGGGGCGGCGGGCTGCCCTGTTCCGCTTCCGCCATCAGAATTTAAGGCCGAGCCGGTCGAGCGCGACCGCCACCTTCGACGGCGCCGAGGCGGTCAGCGCGTCGACGTTGATCAGCGGCACCTTGACGTCGAGGATCAGCCGCTCGCGGCTGTCGTCCGGCATCCGCAGGATGTCGCCGGTCAGTTCGACGAACAGGGCGATCGGAACGTCGCCGACCGTCTCCATCTCGACGATGCCGACGCCGCGGATCTCGAGCTTGCCGTGGATCGTCGGTGGCGCCGAGGCGAGCAGGCGGCCATTGTCCTTGCGGACTATGGTCTGGTCGTCGCTGACAAGCGTGAAGCCGCGGTCGATCAGGCGCAGGGCGAGGTCGGACTTGCCGGCGCCCGAGGGCCCGGAAATCAGCACCGCCCGGCCGCCGAGCGCGACGGTGCTGGCGTGCAGGGTTTCGGATGACAATCGGTTCACGTCAGGTCGGCCGCCGGCAAGGTGATGGTGAAGCGCGCGCCGGATGGCGCATCGTCGCGGTCGGCCACGTCAATCTCCCCGTCATGGCCTTCGACGATCGCCCGGGCGATCGCAAGGCCAAGCCCGGAATGGCGGCCGAAATTCTCGCTCTTCGGTCGGACCGAATGGAAGCGGTTGAAAATCGCCTCGCGCAGCTCGGGCGGCACGCCGGGGCCTTCGTCGTCAACCCGGACCAGGACCGAATCGCCGACATGGATGGCGGCGACCTCGACCAGCCCGCCGGCCGGCGAGAAGCTGATGGCATTGTCGATGATGTTGTCGATGGCGCGCGCCAGCCGGCTCGGCTCGCCCATCACCATGGTGCTCTCGCGGCGCGGCCGGGCGAAGGCGAGGCGGACGCTCCCCGTTTCGCGCCTTTGCTCCCAGCTTGACACCACGCCCTCGATCAGCGGGCCGAGGTCGACCGGCTCGAAGCGCGCCCGGGCCAGCTCGGCGTCGGTGCGGGCGGCCTCGCCGACGTCGTTGATCAGCCGGTCGAGCCTCAGCACGTCCTGGCGGACGACATCGAGCAATTGCTTGCGCACCGCCAGATCCTCGACCCGGTCGAGGCTGTCGACGGCGCTGCGCAGGGAGGCCAGCGGGTTCTTGAGTTCGTGGGTGACGTCGGCGGCGAAGGCCTCGATATTGTCGATCCGGTGCCTGAGCGACCCGCTCATGTCGGACACCGCGCGGGCGAGCATGCCGATCTCGTCGCGCCGCGAGGGCAGGCGCGGCACCTTGACCTCGCGCGCCCGGCCAAGCCGGACGCGGTGGGCGGCGAGCGCGATCCGGCGCAGCGGGCGGACGATGGTACGGGCAAGGAAGAAAGACAGCAAAGCGCTCATCAGCACCGCGATCGCCATGGCGATGCCCAGCGAACCGCGCTGCTTGCGCACGGTGCGCGTGAAGTCGCGGTCGTTGACGGTCAGCAGCAGTTGGCTGCCGTCCGCCAGAGGGGCTCCGAGCGAAAACACCGGCGTCAGGTCGGGCGCATTGCGCACTTCGTGGACCGGCTCGCCCTCGGCCTTCGCCGCGCGCAGCTCCGGCCAGGCCGCGACCCGGTCGGGCGCCGGCTCGGCGAAATCCTCGACCTGGCCGGCGCCGACCAGGGCATTGAAGGCACGGTCGAGCGCGCGGGCGACCGACTTGCGCCACGGCTGGGTGGTCGGGTCGCGCAGCTCGTAGGTCGCGCCGGTCGTCTCCCAACTGTCCGCCAGCCGCTCGCCGCCGGGTGCGTAGAGCCGTGCCCGCGTCTTGCCCGGCGCCGACAATGTGCCGAGCAAGGTCGGGCGCTGCCCCGGTGGGGCGGCCGACAAAGCGGCAGCGATCAACTGGCCTTCGCGTTCCAGCTGGCCGAGCCGTTCGTCCTGGAGCTGATTGCGGAAGGCGTCGAGGTACAGCACCGACACCGCGAACACGACCAGGATCAACAGGTTGAGCGCCAGGATCCGGTGCGCGATCGTCCACTGCCCTTCCCAGGGCCGCAGGCGCCGCGCCTTATTCCTCGCCGAAGCGGTAGCCGACGCCATAAAGGGTCTCGATTGCATCGAAGTCGGGATCGACCGTGCGGAACTT
>JAKFFL010000049.1:0-3034 GCA_036675225.1 Sphingomonas sp.
GTGGCGTGCCAGGGGTTGCCCTGGGCTTCGTAATCGTCGCGGATCGGCTGCTTGAAGGCCTCGGACTGCTTCTCGGTCCATTTGTCGGCGTCGCGGTGAACGGTCGCCAGCACGCTCGCTGCCTGCTCGCCGCCCATGACGCTAATGCGGCTGTTGGGCCAACTGAACAGGAAACGCGGGCTGTAGGCCCGTCCCGCCATGCCATAATTGCCGGCACCGAAGCTGCCGCCGATCAGCAAGGTGATCTTGGGCACTTGTGCCGTGGCGACGGCGGTGACCAGCTTGGCGCCATGCTTGGCGATGCCCTCCGCTTCATATTTGCCGCCGACCATGAAGCCGGAGATGTTCTGCAGGAACAGCAAGGGAATGCGGCGCTGGCAGGCGAGTTCGATGAAATGCGCGCCCTTGACCGCGCTCTCGCTGAACAGGATGCCGTTGTTGGCGAGGATCGCCACCGGCATGCCCCAGATATGGGCGAAGCCGCAGACCAGGGTGCTGCCGTAGAGCGCCTTGAACTCGTGGAATTCGGATGCGTCGACGATGCGGGCGATCACCTCGTGCACGTCATAAGGCGCGCGCACGTCTTCGGGGATAATGCCGTACAATTCCTCGGCTTCGAGGTGCGGCGGCCGCGGTTCGCGGGCCTCGATCCCCGCCCCTGCTTCGTCGCCCAGATGCGAGACGATGTCGCGGACGATGGTCAGCGCATGCTCGTCATTTTCGGCGAGATGATCGACCACGCCCGACCTGCGTGCGTGCAGGTCGCCGCCGCCCAGTTCCTCGGCGCTGATCTCCTCGCCCGTCGCCGCCTTCACCAATGGCGGGCCGGCGAGGAAGATCGTGCCCTGATTGCGGACGATGACGCTCTCGTCGCTCATCGCCGGGACATAGGCGCCGCCGGCGGTGCAGCTGCCCATGACGCAGGCGATCTGGGCGATGCCTTTTGAGGACATTTGCGCCTGGTTGTAGAAGATGCGCCCAAAATGGTCGCGGTCGGGGAAGACCTCGGCCTGGTGCGGCAAATTGGCGCCGCCCGAGTCGACCAGATAGACGCACGGCAGGCGGTTGGCCTCGGCGATCTCCTGCGCCCGCAAATGCTTCTTGACCGTCAGCGGGTAATAAGTCCCGCCCTTCACCGTCGCGTCGTTGCAGACGATCATCACCTGCCGGCCCGAGACGCGGCCGATGCCGGCGATCATGCCGGCTCCGGGCACTTCGCCCTGATACATGTCGCAGGCGGCGAGCTGGCCAATCTCGAGGAAAGGCGAGCCGGGATCGAGCAACCGCTCGACCCGCTCGCGGGGCAGCAGCTTGCCTCGCGCAACATGGCGTTCCCGGTGCTTCTCCGACCCGCCCTTCGCCGCCTCCGCGACGTCGGCGCGCAATTTCTCGGCCAGCGCGCGGTTGTACGCGGCACGGGCGCGATATTCCTCGCCTGAGGTGTCGATCTTGCTGTCCAGCCTGGGCGCGCTCATGCCCCGATCAATTCCCTGCCAATGAGCATCCGTCTGATCTCGTTGGTCCCCGCGCCGATGTCGAGCAATTTGGCGTCGCGGTAATAGCGTTCGACCGGCCAGTCCTTGGTGTAACCGGCGCCGCCAAGCGCCTGCACCGCCTCGTTGGCGACCCTGACCGCGCTCTCGCTCGCCAGGAGGATAGCGCCGGCGGCGTCGAAGCGGGTCGTCTTGCCGGCGTCGCAGGCCTTCGCCACCTGGTAGACGTAGGCGCGCGCCGAATTCAATGCGACATACATGTCGGCGACCTTGGCCTGCATCAGCTGGAAGCTGCCGATCGCCTGGCCGAACTGCTTCCTTTCGCGGACGTAGGGGATGACGGTATCGAGGCAGGCCTGCATGATGCCGAGCTGGATGCCGGCGAGCACCGTGCGCTCATAGTCGAGCCCGCTCATCAGCACGCCGACGCCGCCGTTCTCGGGTCCCATGATATTGTCGGCGGGGACGAAACAATCCTCGAACACCAGCTCGGCGGTTGGGCTTCCGCGCATGCCCATTTTGTCGACCTTCTGGCCGATCGAGAAGCCTTCCATGCCCTTCTCGATCAGGAAGGTGGTAATGCCGCGCGATCCCTCGCCGGTCTTGGCATAGACCACCAGCACGTCGGCGTCGGGGCCGTTGGTAATCCAGAATTTGGTGCCGTTGAGGCGGTAGCCATTGCCCGATTTCTCGGCCCTCAATTTCATCGAGACGACGTCGCTGCCGGCGCCAGCCTCGCTCATCGCCAGGGAGCCGACATGCTCGCCGCTGATCAGCTTCGGGAGATATTTCCTCTTCTGCTCGTCGCTCGCCCAGCGGCGGATTTGGTTGACGCACAGGTTGGAGTGGGCGCCGTAGCTGAGGCCGACCGAGGCCGAGGCGCGCGCCACTTCCTCCTGGGCGACGACATGCTCGAGATAGCCGAGCCCGAGCCCGCCATATTCCTCCTCGACGGTAATGCCGTGCAGGCCGAGCGCGCCCATCTGCGGCCAGAGGTGGCGCGGGAACTCGTCCTTCTCGTCGATCTCGGCGGCGATCGGCGCGATTTGGTCTCGGGCGAAACGCTCGGTGGTATCGCGGATCGTGTCGGCCATTTCGCCGAGGTCGAACTCCAGGCCCGGCATGTCGCTCATCGCACTCTCCCTGCCTTAGCGCCGCTAGCAGAGCGCGAAGCATTTGAACAAGGCGGCCGCCAAGCTTATGTGCGCTGCAACAAGGAGTCCCGCACCGCCATGGCCACCACCGCACCCGATCCCGTCGTCATCCTTTCCACCGCCCGCACGCCGATGGGCTCGATGCAGGGCGCGCTGGCCGATGCTTCGGCAACCGACCTCGGTGCCACCGCGGTCAAGGCCGCGGTCGAGCGCTCAGGCGTGAGCGGGGACGCGATCGACCGCATCTACATGGGCTGCGTGCTTCCCGCCGGGCTCGGCCAGGCGCCGGCCCGCCAGGCGGCGATCAAGGCCGGCTTGCCCAAGTCGGTGCAGGCGACGACGGTCAACAAGGTCTGCGGCTCGGGCATGCAGACGGTGATCATGGGC
>JAKFFL010000163.1:0-3031 GCA_036675225.1 Sphingomonas sp.
GTCAGCCAGAACGAGCATTACAAGCTGATGGCCGAGGACAATCGGGTCCAGATGATCATCGTCCCGCCGCGGCGCGGCTGGATGGTCGACCGCTACAACAAGCCGATCGCCATCAACCGCTCGGACTTCCGCATCGACCTCATCCCCGAACAGGTCGAGGACCCGAAGCAGACCTTGCGGGTGCTGGCGCAATTGCTCGACCTCGGCGCCGACGAGATCGACCGCATCATCGCCGAAATGAAGGCGGCGCGCGGCTATCAGCCGGTGCAGGTCGCCGAGAACATCCCGTACGAGAAATATGCCGCCGTCACCGTTCGCCTGCCCGAATTGCCCGGCGTCCAGCCGATGCGCGGCTTCTCGCGCTTCTACCCAGCCGGCCCGGCGGTCGGCCACCTCGTCGGCTATGTCGGCGCCGCCTCGGCCGCCGAATATGAAAAGGAAAAGAACCCGCTGCTGATCACACCCGGCTTCAAGATCGGCAAGGAGGGGCTCGAGGAGACGCTGGAGCAGCGCCTGCGCGGGACTCCCGGCGGCCAAAGGGTCGAGCTCACCGCGCGCGGCAAATTGGTCCGCGAGCTGGAGCCCAAGCCGGACCGCAGCGGCGGCACCGTCCAGCTCGCCATCGATGCCGAACTGCAGGAATTCGCCGCGCGCCGGCTGGGCGAGGAATCCGGCGCCTGCGTCATCCTCGACTGCCAGACCGGCGACATCCTCGCTTTGGTCTCGATGCCGGCCTACGACCCCAACAGCTTCTCCGACGGCATCGGCCGCACCGAATGGCGCATGCTGTCGGAAGACCCGCGCAAGCCCTTGCTCAACAAGGTGCTCAACTCGCTCTACCCGCCAGGCTCGACCATCAAGCCGATGAACAGCCTCGCTCTACAGGCGGCGGGCGTGGATCCGGCGGAGACGGTCCACTGCCCGGGCGGCTACCGGCTCGGCAACCGCTTCTTCCGCTGCCTCGGGCGCCACGGCACGGTCAACATGCGCCGTGCCGTCGCCAAGAGCTGCAACACCTATTTCTACGCCATGGGCAACCGCATCGGCTACGACCGCATCGCGCCCTTCGCGCGCAAGCTGGGGCTCGGCGCCAAGTTCGATCTGCCGGTGGTCAGCCAGAGCTATGGCACCGTCCCCGACAGTGCCTGGAAGGCGGCCCGCTACAAGAAGAGCCCGAACCTGATCGAGCGGCCCGACTGGACCTCGTCGGACTCGCTGAACGCGTCGATCGGCCAGGGCTTCCTGATCGTCAATCCGCTGCAATTGGCGGTGATGGCGGGGCGGATCGCCTCGGGCCGGGCGATCGAGCCCAACCTGGTCGGCCTGACCAGGCAGCCGGCGCCTTTGATCGGCTTCCCGCCCGAGCATCTGGACGTGACTCGCGGCGCCATGTGGGAAGTCGTCAACGGCGACGGCACCGCCGGCGCCAGCCGATTGCCGCTGCCCGGCGTCGAGATGTGCGGCAAGACCGGCACCGCCCAGGTGCGGCGGATCGCCGGCGGCCAGCGCGGGCAGAGCGGCGACTGGCGCTATCGCGACCACGGCCTGTTCGTGTTCTTCGCGCCTTACGTCAATCCGCGCTATGCCGGGGCGGTGGTGATCGAGCATGGCCTGGGCGGGTCCCGCGCGGCGGCGCCGGTCGCCAAGGACGTGCTGACCTTCCTCTACGACCGGCAAAAGGCGTTCGCGTCCTTGTCCGCGCTCGAGCAGCAATGGGGCGGCACGCTCGCCGAGCGCAACGCCCGCCGCAACCAGGCGGTCGAGGCGGCCGCCGCGGCGGCGCTGAGAAGCGCATGATCTCCTCGGCCATCATTCCCCAACCGCTCGCCCGGCTGCCGTGGCGGCTGATCTTCCTGGTCGCCGGCATCGCCGGCATCGGCATCATCACCCTCTATTCCGCCGCCGGCGGCTCGTCGCAGCCGTGGGCATTGAAGCAGGGCCTGACCATCCTCGTCTTCCTGACCATTGCCGTCGGCATGTCGTGGATCCGCGAAGGGACGATCAAGGCCTTGGTCTTCCCGGCCTATGCCGCCATTGTCCTGATGCTGATCGCGGTCGAGGCCTTGGGCTTCGTCGGCAAGGGCGCCCAGCGCTGGCTCGACCTTGGCTTCATTCGCCTGCAACCCTCGGAGTTCATGAAGCCGGCCATCGTCCTCGTCCTCGCCCGCTTCTACGAATTGCTCCCGGTGGGCTCGATCCGCAGCTGGCGGGCGATCTGGCCGGCGCTGCTGCTGCTCGGCGTGCCCTGGGCGCTGATCCTGGTCCAGCCCGACCTTGGCACCGCGACCATGGTCCTGCTCGGCGGCTTGACCGTCATGTTCCTCGCTGGCCTGCCGATGTGGATATTCCTCGGCGGCGCCGGCGCCATCGCCGTGGCGCTGCCGATCGCCTTCACCATGATGCACGAATATCAACGCAATCGCGTGCTGATCTTCCTCGACCCGGAAAGCGATCCGCTCGGCGCCGGCTACCACATCACCCAGTCGAAGATCGCCATCGGCTCGGGCGGGATCTGGGGCAAGGGCTACATGCAAGGCAGTCAGAGCCATCTCGACTATCTGCCTGAGGGCCATACCGATTTCGTCTATGCGGCGATGGTCGAGGAATGGGGGCTGATCGGCGGGATCCTGCTCATCCTGTCGTTCGCCATGGTCGTCCGCTGGGGCATGAAGGTCGCCGTCAACAGCCGCTCGCGCTTCGCCCAGCTGAGCGCGGCCGGCCTCACCGCGACCATCTTCTTCTACGTCACCATCAATCTGATGATGGTCATGGGCCTCGCCCCCGTCGTCGGCGTGCCGCTGCCCTTGGTCAGCTTCGGCGGCTCGGCGGTGATGACCATCATGATCTGCCTCGGCATATTGATGGCCCTGGAGCGGCAGGCTCGGACGAAGTCATGAGCGCCCGAGCGCAGCGACGCCGACGCGAAGCGTCGCCGGAGTAGCGCGTAGAGAGCGCGAGAGCCGGCCGACGGGTCGGCTTCAGCCGAACCCGATCGACGTCACGGGATTCACTCCCGTGACGGCCTCCCCCG
>JAKFFL010000084.1:0-17145 GCA_036675225.1 Sphingomonas sp.
CCCTTCGCCGGCGACGAAGGTCAGGTTCTGTCCGATGGCGAACGGAACGATGAGGATGTCTGAAAACAGGATAGCCGCGTCAAGCTGCGGGAAGCGCTGCAAGGGCTGCAGCGTGATCTCGGCCGCCGCGTCGCTGTCATAGACCAGGTCAAGGAACCCGCCCTTGGCCCGCCGCAGCGCCCGGTACTCGGGCAGATAGCGACCGGCCTGACGCATCATCCAGATTGGCGGCGGCGTTCGACGCTCGCCCTTGAGCACCGCCAGCACGGCCTTGTCGGCCTGAGGCTCGGAAACGGGATCGGACAAGGGCGCCACTAACCTTTCATTGATTATAGATTCTAAAGAAGGAATGGAGTTGCAGTAGGCGGCGAAGTCGCGGGGTTTAAGCGCGGGCCGGCATTTTGCCAACAGACGGCCAGGCTCGCGATTCCAGCGTTTCCGGCGAGTCGCGCCGGCTCACTCCCATGATTCACAGGACCATGTCGGTTTCTCTCCGGCTGTGGGCGGAATCGGGACGGGCGGCGAGCGGGCGTGGGGCGGCGTCTGCGTTTGGCGCGTCCCCACTTCCGCGCTAGGACAACGCACGGGCTTATCCACAGGGTTATTCCAGCACGATGCCGCTCATCCTCGCCTCCTCGAGCGCCATCCGCCGCTCCCTGCTGGCCCAGGCCGCTGTCGATTTCACGACTGTCCCGCCCGAGGTCGACGAGGGACCGCTTCAGGCGGCGCACCAGGGCCAGGATTTCGAGCTGGCGCTGGCGCTGGCCGAAGCCAAGGCGGCCGAGGTCAGCGCGCGGCGGCCCGATGCCTGGGTGATTGGCGGCGATTCGGTGATCTCGGTCGAGGGGCGCCGGTTCGGCAAGCCGGCCGACCGCGAAGAGGCCGCCGCGCATCTGCGCTTCTTCTCCGACCGGGCGATGCGGCTGGTCAGCGCGGTGGCGCTGGCCCGCGGCGGCGAGGTCGAATGGAATCATATCGGCGATGCCGTGCTCCACGTTCGCCCGCTGAGCGAAAAGTTCATCGCCGATTACCTCGACGCCGAATGGCCAGGGGTCGGCCATTGCGTCGGCGTGTTCCGCATGGAAGGGCGCGGGGTCACCTTGTTCGATCTGGTTGAAGGCGACCATTTCACCATCCTCGGCTTGCCGCTGCTGCCCTTGCTAGGCGCCCTGCGTGAGCGGGGGCTGATGACGTCATGACGCCGCCGGGTTACGCCGAGGTCATCGGCGATCCCATCGCCCAGTCGCGGTCGCCGGCCATCCACCTTTTCTGGCTGGAGAAGGCCGGCCTTGATTTCGATTATCGCGCCACTCGTGTCACCCGCACGGACCTGCCGGACTTTGTCGCCAGCCGGCGCGCCGATCCTGCCTGGCGCGGCTGCAACGTCACCATGCCGCTGAAGCTCGACGCGGTGATCCTGGCCGACGAGGCCGGCGACCGCGCGGTGGCGGCCGGGGCCGCCAATTTGCTGGTGCCAAGGGGCGGCCGAATCCTCGCCGGCAACACCGACGTCGGCGCGATCCTGAAACTGCTCGGACCGAGGCTTGGCAAGGGCGCGGCGGAGGGTGTCACTTTGCTCGGCAATGGCGGCGCCGCCCGCGCCGCGCTGGTGGCGCTGCGCATGCTCGACATCGCCAATGTCCGCGTCCAGGCCCGCGACCTGTCCGCCGCCTACAAGCTGGCGGTCGAGTTCGGGCTGGAGGAGGCACCGCGCCGCTTCGACCTGCCGGTCGACAGCGGCGGTCTGATCAACGCCACTCCGCTCGGCATGGCCGGAGTCGATTCCATCGCCATCGACATCGCCCGAATGCCACCCGGTGGCTGGCTGTTCGATATGGTCACCGACCCGATCGAGACGCCGCTGCTGCGCGCCGCCAGGGCACGCGGGCTGGAGGTGATCGACGGCCTTGCCATGCTCGTCGAGCAGGCCGCCGATTCTTTCCACTTATTGTTCGGTCACGAGGCGCCGCGGCAGTATGATGAAGTGTTGATGGCAAGGCTGCGGGGACCCCGATGATCAAGATTGCGCTGACCGGGTCGATCGGCATGGGCAAGTCGACCGTTGCCGCCATGTTCGCCGAGGCCGGGATTCCCGTGTTCGACGCCGATGCCGAGGTACGCCGGCTGCAGGGCTATGGCGGCGGCCTTGTCGAGGCGATCGACCGGCGCTTCCCGGGCACCATGGTCGACGGCGCCATCGACCGCGACCGGCTGGCGGCGCGGGTGCTTGCCGACCGCGACGAGTTGGCGGCGTTGGAGTTCATCGTCCATCCCGCGGTCGGCGAGGCGCGCGAGCGGTTCATCGAGGCGAATCGCGCGGCGCCGGCGTTGCTGTTCGAGATTCCCTTGCTGTTCGAAACCCACGGCGAGGGCGCGTTCGACAAGGTGGTCACGGTCTCGGCGCCCGCCGCGGTCCAGCGCGAGCGGGTGCTGGCCCGAGCCGGCATGACCGCCGACAAGTTCGACCAAGTGCTTGCCCGCCAATTGCCAGATGCCGAAAAGCGGCAGCGCGCCGATTTCGTCGTCGACACCGGCGGCGGCCTCGACGAGACCCGCGCCCAGGTCGCGGCGATCCTCGCTTGCCTCGGCCTGGCCGAGGGGCGATAAGCAACGCCATGCGTGAAATCATTTTCGACACGGAGACCACCGGGCTCAATCCGGCGGGTGGCGACCGCATGGTCGAGATCGGCTGCATCGAATTGGTCAACCGGGTCGAGACCGGCCGCACATTCCATGCCTATTTCAATCCCGAACGGCCGATGCCGAGCGAGGCCGAAGCGGTGCACGGGCTCAGCGACATTTTCCTGTCGGACAAGCCGCGCTTCGCCGAATTGGCCGAGGAACTGCTGGGCTTCATCGCCGATTCGCCGCTGATTGCCCACAACGCGGCCTTCGATTTCGGCTTCTTGAACCATGAACTGCAACGCTGCGCGCGCGGTCCCGTCTGCATGACGCGGATGGTCGATACGCTGATGCTGGCACGGGCCAGGCATCCGGGCGCCAAGCACAGCCTCGATGCCTTGTGCATGCGTTTCGGAGTCGACCGCAGCCAGCGGGTCAAGCACGGGGCCTTGCTCGACGCGCAATTGCTCGCCCAGGTCTATGTCGAGCTGACCGGCGGTCGCCAGATCGGATTGTCGCTGGCGGTGGCGCCGGTTCCGGTCGGATCCGACGCGGTCGGCGTCACGGTGGAACGGATACCGCGCACGCCTCGCCCGCACGCGCCGTCGGACGAGGAACGGACGCGGCATCGCGGGTTTATAGCAAGGCTGACCAGTCCATTGTGGGAGCGCTTCCTGGCTCCGGTGTGACGACAGCGCGGACGGCGACCCTTCGCCGCCCGCTTGGATCGCAGGAAAGGATAGCCAACAGTGCAGGTTCGAGTTGCGGGCCGTCAGGTCGAAATCAGCGAAACCTTGCAGGCGCGGGTCAATGAGCGGATCGCGGCGATCGCCGACAAATTTTTCGATCGAGCGATTGCCGCCAACGTCACCTTTGGCAAAGGGCCCCATGACGATTTCACCTGCGAAATCGTCGCCCCGGTCCCGCAAGGGATGGTGCTCAAGGCGTCCGGACGCGCCGGCGAGGCGCGAATCGCCTTCGAGGGCGCGGCCGACAAGATCGAGCGCCAGTTGCGCCGCTACATGAAGCGGCTGCGCGAGCATAAGGGCAATGGCGCCGGCGCCGGCGCCGTCGTCGATTTGGTCGAGAGTGCCGGCTACACCATCTTCGCCCCGCAGCCGGAGGCGGATGAGCCGCCGGCGCATCCGGCGATTATTGCCGAGACCCGGGTCGACATCCCCGAGGCCAGCGTCTCCGACGCGGTGATGATGCTCGACCTTCGCAACACCAACGCGCTGATGTTCAAGAACCCCAAAAGCGGCGATCTCAACATGGTCTATCGACGAGACGACGGCACCATCGGCTGGGTCGAACCGCGCGCGCAATGACAATGCCGCCGCCGGGCCCTAATGACCGCCCGGCGCGCTCTTCGTGCCGGTTCCAGGTGAGTGTTAGACCATGCAGCTCAGTGATTTCCTCGACTTCGAATCGATCCGCGTCGGACTGTCCGCCGGCAACAAGCGCAAGCTGCTGCAATTGCTCGGCCAGATGGCTGGCGCGCGCACCGGCTATGACCCGGCGGCGATCGTCGACACGGTCGCCGAGCGCGAGCGGCTGGGGTCGACCGGATTCGGCAGCGGAGTCGCCATCCCGCACGGCAAGGTCGCGGGCCTCAAGCGCATCTACGCCATGGTCGTGCGGCTCGCCGAGCCGGTCGATTACAAGGCGATCGACGGGCAGCCGGTCGACCTGGTCTTCCTCCTGCTGTCGCCGCCCGATGCCGGCGCCGACCATTTGAAGGCGCTGGCGGCGGTCAGCCGCGTCGTGCGCCACGGCCCGACGCTCGAAAAATTGCGCGGCGCGCGCAGCCGTGACGCCTTCGCCGCCGTGCTGATGGGTGCCGACGAGCGCGATGCCGCCTGAACCAGGGCCCCCAAGCGGAGCCGAGGCCCATCTGCGCGCGCTGGAGGCGCTTTATGCCTCGGCTCCGATCAACCGCCTGTTCGAATCGCGCATCGTCCTGCCCGAGGCCGGCCGGTCCGAAATCCGCTTCACGGTCGGCGGCGACAGTTTCCACGCCGCCGGCGCCGCCCATGGCACGCTCTATTTCAAGATGCTCGACGATGCCGCTTTCTATGCCGCCAACGGCCTGGTCAGTGACCGCTTCCTGCTGACCACTGCCTTCAACCTGCATTTCACCAGGCCGATGAAGGACGGCGAGGCGACGGCCGAGGGGCGCTGGGTCGGCGGTCGCCGCCGGGTGTTCGTGGCCGAAGCCCGGATCCTCGATTCGAGCGGCCAGGAATGCGCGCGGGGCACCGGCACCTTCCTGCGCTCGCACATCGCGCTGGCCGGCCTGGCCGGGTACCGAACCGCTTGACCGACCGGCTGCCGGCGCATGTCGAGGCGGCGGCGATTATGCGCCGCATTGCAAGCGAAGGCGGCTTCGCCACCCTCATCCAGCGCGGCGATCCGGACCGTGGTGCCAT
The DNA here is from genome assembly GCA_036675225.1 of Sphingomonas sp. Classification (GTDB taxonomy): domain Bacteria; phylum Pseudomonadota; class Alphaproteobacteria; order Sphingomonadales; family Sphingomonadaceae; genus Sphingomicrobium. The sequence goes on from JAKFFL010000084.1 coordinate 5,052, forward strand.
CACCCTGCTAGTCAGCCAGCGCGGACGAATCATGGCGGTGCTGGAGCGGCAGCTTGCGGTGGGCTTCACCTATCGCTGGGTGAATCTATCCGCGGACCGTCCCTTCGATGGGGCGGCCTGGCGCGATTTCCTCGCCGCAAAGCGCAAATTCGATCCGGATTTCTGGGCGATTGAACTGGATATCGCGGATGCGGAACGATTCATCGCTGAAACGACCGCAAATCCTTGATCTGGGTGATCAAGGGGAAGAAAGCGGGTCGAAATCAGAGCGGGGGGCACCCTTTCGGCAATTCGGTTGAGATGGTGCCACGCAGACGGGAAGCCGCCCAGGGCGCAGTATAGGGACGCGTAGAAAGTCCCAGCACCTGGTCGGGCGGCGGACCGCCAAAAGATTCATCATTCATGTCGATTTCCCTACGGTCGGCCATCACCGTATTCGCCGCGCTGAGCGCGTCGTCGGTGGCGCCGGCACAAGTGACGGAAGACGCCGAGCCAATGATTGCCGCCGGTTCCGGCGTGCTGCCGGTCCCGGCCGTCATCGAGACCCTCAACAATGAGCCGTTCGTGCCTTTGGATCCGCTGGCGCCCCAGCCGGAGGCCGAACAGCCCGCCGACCTCGCCGACACGGACGCGGATGTCGTTCCGGCGGCGGATTTGCCGACTTTGGTCGCCGAGTTCCGCGCCGCCGACCCTGGCGGCCGAGAACTCGAATGCCTCGCCGCCGGCGTCTATTTCGAATCGAAGAGCGAACCACTCGCCGGCCAGCTCGCCGTCGGTCAGGTCATCGCCAACCGCGCCGACAGCGGCCGCTTCCCTTCATCCTATTGCGGCGTGTTGTTCCAGCGCGGCCAGTTCAGCTTCGTGCGCGGCCGCTCCTATCCTTCGGTCGCGCGCTCCAGCCGCCAGTGGCAGACGGCCGTCGCCATTGCCCGCATCGTCGACCAGGATCTGTATGATTCGTCGGTGCCGAACGCCTTGTTCTTCCACGCCAAAAGGGTGCAGCCGCGCTGGCGCCTGACCCGGGTGGGAAGCGTCGGCAATCACATCTTCTACCGCTGACGGTCCAGGGGCATATTCGCCACTCCCCCGGATTGGCTGCGTTGTCCTTTTGTTCTAACCGGGGTGGATGAGTTCCGCCCCGATTCCCGATTGCTTCATCGATCAGCCGCCGATCGCCGCCGAAGTGGCGCGGGGTGTGACGAGGCTGTTCTGCCGGCGTGATTGGTTCGCCATGTGCGAAGTGCCGCTGCCCAACGGCCGCCGCGCCGATTTGATGGCGATCGACGGCAAGGGCCAGTTGGCAATCGTCGAGATCAAGGTCAGCCGGGCCGACCTGCTTGGCGACGGCAAGTGGCGCGACTATCTCGATTATTGCGACCGCTTCTTCTGGGCGGTCCCGCAAGGCCTGGCGGCGATCCTCGAACAGGAGCATTTCCTGCCCGGTGAGGCCGGGCTGCTGGTCGCCGACCGTTATGACGCGGTGATCATGCGCGAGGCGATCGACCGGCCGCTGGCCCCGGCGCGGCGCAAAGCGGAGACGTTGCGCTTCGCCCGCCGCGCCGCCCGCCGACTGTCGGCGCAGATCGACCCGACGCTGGGCGAAGGCCGCTAGGGGCGGACCGGCCCCACCGTGGCTTTCTTCTTCACCTTCACCGACTCGATCAGCTTCAGCATGTCCCTAGAGCGCGAGTCGCGCTTGGCGTAATCGCGCGCCGAATAGCCGCTGGCATAGTCGGTCTTGTCGGGGTCGGCGCCGGCTTCGAGCAGCATTTTGACGATGGCCAACTGGCGCTGCTGGACGGCGACGATCAGCGCCGTCTCGCCAAGCTTGTTCGCCTTGTCGACAGCCGCGCTTTTCATCAGCATCCGCGCCGCCCCTTCGACGAAGTTCATGCGCGCGGCGAGGATCAGCGGCGTGTCGCCATGGGCGTCCGGCAAATTGGGGTCGGCGTCGTGCGACAGCAGGAATCCGACCCAATTGGAGTCGCGGTTGCGCATGGCGATATGCAGGCCGCCATTGCCGTCGTCGCCACGGTAGTTGACGACGGTCGATCCCGGCTTCTCGACCAGTTCGACAGCCTTGTTGGCTTCGCCCTCCTTCATGGCCGAGACGAAGGCTTCGCCGTCCGAACCATGCAGCGGCGCCGCCGCCGCCGGGATGGACGTGATGGCGATCGCCAGGACCAGGGCGCGAACTGATGGATGCATGGACTTGAAAACCCCGTTTAATCTTGCTCTCGGCCTCTTGCCACCCCATGGCTACACCGCTGATGAACGAGCGAAAACCTTTTTGGGAAAAGCCCTTGTCGGCGCTCGACCGCGGCGAGTGGGAGGCGTTGTGCGACGGCTGCGGGCGCTGCTGCGTGCACAAACTGGAAGACGAGGACACCGGCCAGCTCCACGCCACCAACGTCGCCTGCAAATTGCTCGACCGTCGCAACGGGCGCTGCACCGATTATGCCCATCGCAAGCAGCTGGTCGATGATTGCGTGGTGCTGAAGAAGGATCGGTTGGGCGAGCTCGAATGGCTTCCCGAGACCTGCGCCTACAAATTGCGCGCCGCCGGCAAGCCCTTGCCGGACTGGCATTATCTGGTCTCCGGCAGCCGCGAAACGGTGCACGAGGCCGGCCAGTCGACCCGTGGCTGGACGGTCAGCGAGGTCGATGCCGGCGAGCTGGAGTGGCACCTTGTCGACCGGCCGCTCTGAAGCCGTCCACCACCACCCCGGCCTGCCGCTGCCGGTCGCCATCCGCGTCCATCCGCGCGCTCGGCGCCTCAAGCTCCGGCTCGACGATGCCCGCGCCCTGCTGCTCCTCACCTGCCCGCCGCGCAGCAGCCGGCGGGCGGCGCTCGACTGGGCGGCCGGGCAACGGCCTTGGGTCGAGGCGCGGCTGGCCGAGGCCGAGCCGCCGCGGTCGCTGGCGCCCGGCACGACCATCCCCCTCGAAGGCCACGACATACGGCTCGAGTGGCTCGAGCATGGTGCTCGCACTATCATTCTGACCGACGGCATGCTGGCCTGCGGCGGACCGCCCGACGGCTTCGCGCGGCGGATCGAAACCTGGCTTCGCGGCCGGGCGCGCGATCTGCTCTCGGCGGACACCGCCGAAGCCGCGCGCAAGGCCGGCGTCACCGTCCGGCGGGTCAGCATCGGCGATGCCGGCACGCGTTGGGGCAGTTGCTCGGCGTCGGGCAGCATTCGCTACAATTGGCGGCTGGTGCTGGCGCCGCCGCAGGTCCGGCGCTGGGTGGTCGCGCATGAGGTCGCGCACCGGCTGCACATGAACCACGGCTCCGCGTTCAAGGCGCTGGAAGCCGAATTGTTCGACGGTGATGCCGAAGCCGCGCGGCTATTGTTGCGCCGGCTCGGGCCTGGGCTGAAGCGGATCGGCCGGCGCGTCTGATCGCGGCTGCTCGGGACGCGGCGGCGGCGGCGGCGGGCGTTGCTCACGCGGTGGCAATGGGCTGTTGAAGATGCGGTCGAGCTCGGTCTGGTCCGGCGGACCCTCGCCCGGCGGCGCCGCGACGGGCGCCAGCGGATCGGTCGGCGGCGCCATGATCGGATTGCCGAACTCGTCGACCATCGGCCCGGCTTCAAGCTCGTAAGGGGTCCCCCAGCTCTCTTCGTCCGGCTCCAGCTGCCAGTCGGGCAGCGGCACCTCGGTCTCGAACTGTTCGATTGGCCGGTTGGCGACGGCGACGCGCATGAAATCGGCGAAGGCGCGGGCCGGGGCGGTGCCGCCCTGTAAACCGGGGACGGCGCGGGCATTGTCCTTGCCCATCCACACGCCGGTGGTGACGCCGCTCGAAAAGCCGATGAACCAGCCATCCTTGTTGGATGAGGTGGTGCCGGTCTTGCCAGCCACCGGGCGCCCGATCTGGGCGGCGCGGCCAGTGCCCGACAGGACCGCCGACTGCAGCAGATCGGTCATCCCCGCCGCGACCCAGGGCGCGACCAGCACCCGACCCTCGGAGCGGTCGTGCTGATAGAGCAAGCGGCCGTCCTGGGTGACAACCTTGCGGATCGCATAGGGCATGACCGAGACCCCCCGGTTGGCGACCGAGGCAAAGGCGCGGGTCATGTCGATCAGCCGCACGTCGCTGGTCCCCAGCACCATCGACGGATAGGTCGAGATCTGGCCACCGATGCCGAAGCGGTGGGCCATGTCGGCGATGGTGCCGAAGCCGAGCTGGGCGCCGATCTTGGCGCTGATAGTGTTGATCGACCGCGAGAAGGCCTCGCGCAGCGTCACCGGCCCGGCGTGGCTGCGGGTCGCGTTGCGCGGCCGCCAGCCATCGATTTCGAACGGCTCGTCGACGATCGTGTCGGTCGGCTTCATGCCGTTCTCGAGCGCGGCGAGATAGACGAACAGCTTGAAGGCGGACCCCGGCTGGCGTTCCGCCTGGGTCGCCCGGTTGTAGATCGAATCGACATAGTCGCGGCCGCCAATCATCGCCCGCACGGCGCCGTCGCGGTCGAGCGCGACCAGCGCGCCCTGGGCGCCTTGCGGTACATTGGCGTTGATGGCGCGGTTCGCCGCCGATTGCATGCGGACGTCGAGCGTCGTCCAGACGTCGATCGGCTCGGATGTCTCGTCGATCAACGTGTCGAGCTGCGGCAGCGCCCAGTCGGTGAAATAGCGGGCGCTGTTCTGCTGGGACGCCTGCTGGACCCGGATGGTGGCCGGATCGACGCGCGATGCCGCGCCGGCCGACAGGAAGCCGTTATCGACCATCGACCGCAGCACGACCTCGGCGCGGCCGCGCGCCGCCTCGACGTCGGCGGTCGGCGAGTAATTGGACGGCGCCTTGACCAAGCCGGCGATGATCGCCGCCTCGCCCAGGCTCAGGCGGTCGGCGCCATGGCCGAAGAAGGTGCGGCTGGCGGCATCGATGCCATAGGCGCCGCCGCCAAAATAGACTCGGTTCAAGTACAATTCGAGGATCTGGTCCTTGGAGAATTTCCGCTCCAGCGCCAGCGCCAATATGCCTTCCTTGACCTTGCGGCCGAAGGTCCGGTTGTTGGTCAGGAAGATGTTGCGGGCGAGCTGCTGGGTAATGGTCGAGCCGCCCTGGCGCCACGACCCGGTTTCGAGCCGCACCTTGATCGATCGCGCCATGCCGATCGGATCGACCCCGATATGGCCGCGGAACCGCTTGTCCTCGACCGCGATCATCGCCGACTTCATGGTCGAAGGGATCTGCTCATAGGCCAACCAGCGGCCGAGGTTGGGGCCCATGGAGACGAGGACGGTGCCGTCGAGCGCGCGCACCCGGATCATCTGGCCCAGATTGTCGCGGCTGGTCAGCTCCTCGTAGTCGGGCAGGGAGCCGATGGCGATGCCGACCGCGATCGCCAGCGAGACGAGGCCGAGCACGGCCGTCGCCAGGAGATATTTGAACGCGGTCTTGACGGTGCCGCTGCTGGTCTTGGCGGATCGGGCCATGTGGGTCGATGCGATAGAAAGCTTGGAGGGGGGCCGCAAGCGGCAGTCGGCGAACGAGTGCGGGAACTATGGTGAAGGCCGGCTTAACCATTTCGGAAGGAGTGGCGCCTTAGGGATGTGGGCATGACGGGCCGACCCTTCGCCCTGCCGATACTCGTGGCCCTGCTTGGCGGGGCCCTTGCCATGCCGCAAGCGGCGCCGGCCCAGTGCCGGCTGTGCGCGGCCCCGACCACGGGGGCGACCGGCGAGGCGAGCGAGCAAAAGGTGCGCATCGAAGTGCAGGCGCGGCTCGACTTCGATCAATTGGTGCTGATGGATAGCCATTCACCCGGCACCGCCCGTTTGTCGCCGGACGGCCGCTCGAGCGTCTCGGGCTCGATCGGCGTGCTTGGCGCCCGGGCCATGGTCGGCAATGTCATCGTTCGCGGCGAACCGGGTCGGCTGGTGCGAATCGGCCTGCCGGCATCGATCGCGCTCTACGGCCGCACGGGCGGCACCATCCGCCTCGATTCGCTGGTCACCGATCTGCCGGCGCAGCCGCGGCTCGATTCGCAAGGCGCGCTGCAATTCCGGTTCGGCGGTGCGCTGCACGTCCAGGGCGATGCCTCTGGCGACTATCGCGGCGATGTGCCGATCACGGTCGATTACCTTTAGGACTTCCCCTTCCGCACGACCTGCTCCGAAACGGACAGAAGCCTAACCGGGCGTTAACCAAGTCGCTGAGCAAAGCCGTAAGCGGTCGAGGTTAATAGGGGCATCACGGATGGACGGGTATCCCGGACAGCCCGTTCGTTTTGGAACCTGTGGGGAAACTGATATGAACAATTTTGCGAAACTGGCGGTCGTTGCCGCCGCTGCCTTGGTCGCGACGCCGGCTTTGGCCGCTCCGGTCGGTGTTACCGGCGGTTCGGGTCCGCCCACGGCGACGGCGCGCATCATCAAGCCGCTGACGCTGACCGCGACCGGCGCGCTCGACTTCGGCACGATCGTGATGAACGGCGTCACCGCCACGCGCACGGTCACGCTGAATGCTGACACGACCATCACCTGCGCGACCGAGCTGGTCTGCGCCGCCAATGGCACGGTCCCAACCTACAATGTGACCGGCACTCAGGGCCAGCTGATCAACATTATCAAGAACACCAGCGTGCTCAACGGCTCGAACGGCGGCACGCTGACCCTGACCCCGGTCGGCCAGGCCGACGTCACGCTCGCCAATTCGGGTGCGCCGGGCGATGACTTCGCCATCGGCGGCTCGATCGACATCGCCCCGACGACGGTGGACGGCGTCTACACCGGCACCCTCGACGTTGAGGTCGACTACAACTAAGCGACACTGGACCAGGGCCGGTTTCGACCGGCTCAGGCAAGGGGCCGCCGGAGCGATCCGGCGGCCCTTTTTGCGGGCTTCCCGACAAGCGGGCGGGGGCGGCGGCTATGGTTAGCCCAAAATAAACCATTTCCGGTCAATGTTCCCTCCGAAACGGACAGTTCGGAGTTGCCAATCATGACCCTTGCCCATCGCCTTGCCGCGGCGCTTGCCCTGCCGCTCGCCTTGTTCGCACCGGCTCCGGCTGTCGCCGGCATCGGCGACCTGCTGGTCGCGCCGACCCGGATCATCCTCAACGGATCGCGCGGGACGGAGATCGTGCTCAGCAACATCGGCGACGATGTCGCCACCTACCGCATCTCGGTCGAGCTGCGGCGGATGAAGGAGGATGGCAGCCTCGAGGACGTGCCGGTCGCCAATGACCGGGAAAAGACCGCCCAGGGCATGATCCTCTACGCGCCGCGCCGGGTGACGATCGCCCCCAACGAGCCGCAGACCATCCGCATTTCCGCCCGCGCGCCCAAGGGTCTGGCCGATGGTGAATATCGCGCGCATCTATTGTTCCGGGCCGTGCCGGCGCCGCGCCCGGTCTCGGCGCCCAGGCAGGTCCAGGGCATCGCGTTCGAGCTCATACCGATTTACGGCGTCACCATTCCGGTCGTCATCCGCATGGGGAATCTGCAGGCCAAAGTCGGAATCGCCAATGTCCAGCTGACCAGCCACGGCGGTAAGCCGGCGGTGGCGCTTGATTTGACTCGCGCCGGCGACCGCTCGGTGTTTGGCGACGTCCGGGTCTTCAAGCCCGGCGTCAAGGACCCGATCGCCGTCCAGCGCGGCGTTGCCGTCTACACCGAGATTGGCACCCGCCACGTCGTCATCCCGGTCAAGGAGGATTTTGCCGCCGCCGCCGCCGGCCCGGTGACCGTAGACTTCGTTGAAACCAGCGATTCCGGCCCCGTGCCGCTGGCGCAGACGCAGGCGGTCCTGCGCTAGCTCCGGGTCAAGGGGGGCAGGCCGCGGCCGTGGGCCGGATCCACAAATGGGGGCGCTCGGCGCTCACCCTGCTGGCGCTGGCTTCGGCCGGCGCCATAAGCGCATCCGCGGCCGCGCCGGCGCCCGACCAATGGACGGCGAACTCCGACGACCAGTTCCTGCTCGACGTCAACATTCGCCAATTGCGTCTCGGCGACGGCGTCCGCGCCTATCCGACTCCGGAAGGCACGTGCATCGTCCTTGGCGATTTCCTGACTACGCTCGATTTGCCGATGCGGATCGATCTCGACGCCAACCGCGCCAGCGGCTGGGCGCTGAAGGAGGATTATCGGATCGAGATCGACCGGGCCGCCGGCAGGGTCCGGTTCGGGGCGCAGGCGGAAGCGCTCCCCAGAAGCGCCATCCGCGACGTGCCCGAAGGCTGGTGCGCCGATTCTGCGGCTTTGACCCGGTGGTTCGGCATCAAGGTCGTGCCAAGGACCGCGGGATCGGCCCTGATCCTTGAATCGGAAGCGAAATTGCCGGTCGAGCTGGCGGTCGAGCGGCGCAAGCGGGCGGCGCAGCTCAAGCGTCATGCCGCGGCCAATCTCACTCTTCTGCCGCAGGTTCGGCTGCCCTATCGGATGTGGCGCGCCCCCGCCCTCGACTTCGTCGTCAGCGGCGGCGTCACCTATCGCGCCTCGACCGGCGCCAGGATCGACCGCCGCGCCGCCGTCTATGCGGCCGGCGAAGTCGCCCAATTGTCCTACAACGCCCAAATCACCAGCGACGACAAGGGCCGGCCGCAGTCGGCGCGCTTCCGCGCCTTTCGCTCCGACCCCGATGGCGGCCTGCTCGGGCCGCTCAATGCCACTCATTTCGAAATCGGCGATGTCACTGGCCACAGCAGCAAGCTGCTCGGCTCCGGAATCAACGGCCGCGGGGCCGCCGTCACCAACCAGCCCTTGTTCACCCCGGCCAGCTTCGACCGCACCCGCTTCGAAGGCGAAATGCCCGCCGGCTGGGAGGCGGAGCTCTACCGCAACGGCCAATTGCTCGCTTTCGCCGGGGCCGGCGACGACCAGCGTTATCATTTCGACGATGTCCAGTTGCTCTATGGCGACAATCGCATCGATATCGTCCTCTACGGCCCCCAGGGCCAGATCCGCACCCGCAACGAGACGGTCAACATCGGCCAGGAGAACGTGCCGTCGGGCAAGACCTGGTATTGGGCGGGTATCAACCAGCCGGGTCGCGACCTGGTCAACTTCAATGCCAATGACGACCCCAATCGGCCCAAGGTGCAGGCGACGGCGGCGCTGGCCCACGGGATCGACACCAAGACCTCCGTCGCCTTGCTCGTGCAGGCGGTCGAGCTGGAGGACGAGCGCGTCACCTATGTCGAGGGCGCGGTCCGCCGCTCGATCGGTGGCGCGCTGGTCGAAATCGCCGCCGCGCGTGACAATCGTGGCGGGACCGCGGCGCGGGCGCAGCTGCTGACCAGGATCGGCGGGGTCAGCCTCAGCGCCGAAGCCGTTGCCGTCCGCGATTTCCGGCTGAACGGCCAGGAACGCCGCTCGGTCCGCGAAGCGCGCCTGTCCGCCGACGCGCCGATCAAGCTTGGCCGGACCGTCATCCCGGCCCATGCCGACGCGCGTTTTTCGGAGCGTGGCGATGGCACCAAATATCTCGAAGCGGCCGCGCGATTGTCCAGCCAGATCAATCGCTTCAATCTTGCCGGCGACATTCGCTACCAGCGCCAGCTTAATGCCGGCGAAGGCGGGCCCGACCCGCCGGCGCTGGTCGAGGCATCCCTGATCGGGTCGGGCCGGATCGGCGAAGTCCGCATCCGCGGCTCGGGCTCGTGGGAGCTCCAGCCGCGGGCGCGGTTCAAGACCGCCGAAATCTCGGCCTATTGGTCGGCGTCGCAATCGTCCGACTTCGAGGCAGGGATTGCTTATGACGCCGCCGCGCATGTCGCGCGCGGCCGATTGACCCACGTTCGTCGCTTTCAGGCGATGGCGCTGGCCGTGACGGGCGAGGCCGCCAGTGACGGCGCGCTGGCAATCGGCTTCAACCTCAATTTCTCGCTGGATTCCAGCCGCGGCGGCTTCAACCTGTCGCGCCAGACTCTGGCCAATGCCGGCGCCGTCCATGCGCGTGTGTTCCGCGACCTCAACGACAATGGCCGTCGCGATCTCGGCGAGCCCTTCCAGAAAGGTGCTTTGGTCACCACCGGCGCCAGGCTGGCCGAGCGCACTACCGACGAGCGCGGCGAGGTGCTGGTCGCGGGCCTCGCCAATTACATGCCGGTGACGGTCGGCATCGACACCTCCAGCCTTGACGATCCGATGCTGGCGCCGAGGCAGGCGCTGCAGGTCGTCGTCCCGCGCCCGGGGATTGCCGCAGACGTCGATATCGCCCTGGTCGGCGCCGGCGATATCGAGGGCGCGGTCGTCCGCGATGGCGGCGACGGCTTCGAGGGCCTCGATGTCGAGTTGCTCGATGCCAACGGCAAGCTGGTCGCCACCACCCGCAGCGACTTCGACGGCTTCTTCCTGTTCGAACGCGTCGCTTATGGCCGCTACACTATCCGCCTGTCCGCCGAATCCGCGCGAATCGCCAAGCTCCAGCAGGCGCTCAATGCCTCGACCGAGATCAACGCCGAGGTGCCGGTCGCCCGCATGGGCGTGATCCGGGTCGTGCCGGCGCCGCAGATCGCGCAGGGCAACATGGTTAAGGAGTCGTCTGGGACGACTTTGCGCTAGGTTGTCCGCGACTGCGTCGCAATTGCAGGAAAATCCGGGACCGGAGTCTTTGGCGATATCCGACTGATTAAGCGCAGATTATTCGAAATCCCCAATGAGCACGCAATCGGGCAAGCCCCTGGACTGCCCTGAATTGCATGCTGGTGCGGTCGAGAAGACTCGAACTTCCACGGCCTTTCGGCCACAGCGACCTCAACGCTGCGCGTCTACCAGTTCCGCCACGACCGCATCCGTGAAATGCGCCACGCAAGCTCGCGAGGCGCCCTGGCAAGGGGCGGCCTCTAGCAAAGCCCCCAGGGCGGCGCAATGCCGCCCGATCCGTTCCATTATGGAGCAAAAGTAAACGGCCTGTTTACCAAACGCGGCGCTCAAGCGTATGCGACCTCATGGCCATCGCCGCGACCCTCGCGTTGCTCGTCGCCGCCGCCAGCCCCGGCGGGTTGTCGGCGCCGGTGCACGTGCCGACCAAGGCGGTGGCGCCGGCCCGGGCCTCGGTGCGCATCCTGCCCGGTGCCCGGATCAGCCTGAGCGCGGCGCCGCAACCCGACGGTCAGGCCATGAAGCCGGCGCAGATCATTGTCGAGGACGGCAGCCGCCGGCCGGCGCAACTCGTGGAATTCCAATAACTTATATACCCCGTCAGGCGTGCGGGGCGGCGAGCGTGACGCGCAAATGCGAACCGCCCTCGGGCACGTCAACCTCGGCGCTGTTGAAGCTGGCGCTGGCGCCCGGGCCGAGGGTCGCGGCCGGCGGGGCGATCGTCCAGCTGTAAACGACCCGTTTCCTGGTCGCGTCGAGCAGTTCGGCGCGCAGCGGCGGCACCGGCTGCGCCTCGTCGGTCGGGTTGATTACCCGGCCGCTGACCGCGAACAATTCATTGCCGCTCGCCAGCCGCTGCCGGTCGCTGTTGGTGACCATCACCTCCAGCGGCGTCCCGCCGCCGTCGGCGAGACCCAGCCGCTCGCGAATGGACTCTGGCGCCAGGAACCAGCCAGCCGCGGCCATCACCGCGACCAGCAGCAGCAGCCAAACCAGCCAGGGCACGCCGCGCCGGGCGCTGGCGACCGGCTCGGGCTCGTAGAACGGCTCGAACTCGGTATCGTCGGGTTCGCCAGTGCCACGCGCCCAGGCCGAAGCCGGTTCCGGCCCTGACGCGGCGGCGGCTTCCGCCCCCGTTTCGCCTTCCGCCCACTGGTCGCGCTCGGGCGGCGTGGCCGGCTCGGAATCGCCGACGGTCTCGGGCGGCGCCGCGGCGACGTCGAGATCATCGCCGAGCGGCTCGCCAGTCTCTCCCCCGGCCATCGCCGCCGTGTAGGCGATCGCCTCAGCCTCCGGACCGCTGCGCGGCTCAATCATTGCCGCCTCGGCGATCGTCTGTTCGCCGTCGCCGGGATCTTCGCCGGATTCTGGATTCTGGTGCCAGCTATGCTTGCACGAAGCGCAGCGCACCTGGCGCCCTCCCGGCGGGATGGCGCCGTCCTTGACGACATATTTGGTTTCGCAGGCTGGGCAGGTGAGGATCATCGCGGGCTTGTCGGCTTTCCCCGGTCGCTGGTCGTTCCGGTAAACAGCATGC
>JAKFFL010000152.1:0-2899 GCA_036675225.1 Sphingomonas sp.
CTGGTCGAGGCCTGTCGCCGGATCGATGCCGCCGCCCGCGCCCAGGAGAGCTTCGCGGCGTGACCAAGGTACGGTTCCTCAAGGTCGACGGCGAGCTGGACACGGAGGTCGAGGCCCCGGCCGGCTCGGTGCTGCTCGACGTCGCGCAAAAGGCGGGCCAGCCGCTCGAAGGTGCCTGCGAGGGGCAGATGGCTTGCTCGACCTGCCACGTCATCGTCGATCCGGTTGATTTCGACCGCTTGCCGCCAGCCAGCGAGGAGGAGGACGATTTGCTCGACCTCGCATGGGGCGTCGTCCGTACCTCTAGGCTCGCCTGCCAGATCGCGCTGACGAACGAGCTCGAGACGCTGACGGTGAAGATGCCCGGCGGCTTCCACAATTGGCAGGGCAGATAGTGCCCCTGCGAAGGCAGGAGCCCAGTCCGGCGAAGCCGTATGAGCGCCGCGCGCGACTAAGCTCCTGCCTTCGCAGGAGCACAACTGCCCTTGTCAGGTTCGGCTGATTTCCCCATATGCGCTCCCGGAAGTCGGCGGACGGGGCTGTCGCCAACCTGGTCAGGTCCGGAAGGAAGCAGCCACAACGATTTCGTCCCGGGTCGTCGGCTTCCACCGGCAGGCTTGAGCCTGTCGCCTCAGCGCAGGCTGGGGCCCATGTTTCTTCCGCTGCGCAAATCCGATGGCATGGATGCCAGCCTTCGCTGGCATGACGGCAGGGGTATGACTAAACCCATACCCGATGAACGACGACGAATCACCCGGCCTGGGCCTCGACTTGCCCGAAGTCCCGGCGCCGCCGGCTTCGGCCTCGCCCTATCGCGTACTCGCCCGCAAGTATCGGCCCCAGAATTTCGAGGAACTGATCGGCCAGGACGCGATGGTCCAGACCATCGCCAACGCCATCGAACGCGGGCGGATCGCCCATGCCTTCCTGCTGACCGGCGTGCGCGGCGTCGGCAAGACCTCGACGGCGCGTCTGATCGCCAAGGCGCTCAACTGCGTTGGCCCCGACGGGCAGGGTGGGCCGACTATCCATCCTTGCGGCCTCTGCGAGCCATGTCAGGCGATCGCCGAGGGCCGACATATGGACGTGATCGAAATGGATGCCGCCAGCCATACCGGTGTCGACGATGTTCGCGAGATCATCGAGGCGGTGCGCTATTCGTCGGTCTCGGCCCGCTTCAAGATCTACATCATCGACGAAGTGCATATGCTTTCCAAGAATGCCTTCAATGCTTTACTGAAGACACTTGAGGAACCACCTCAGCATGTGAAGTTCCTGTTCGCGACCACCGAGGTCGACAAGGTGCCGGTGACGGTCCTGTCGCGCTGCCAGCGCTTCGACCTGCGGCGCATCCCGTCCGACAAATTGGCGGCGCACTTCGCCAGGGTCGCCGAAGCAGAAGCCGTCGACATCGAGCCCGAAGCGCTGAATGTCATCGCCCGGGCCGCCGAGGGCTCGGCACGCGACGGCCTGTCCCTGCTCGACCAGGCGATCGCGCATGGTGAGGGCCAGGTCACCGCCGACCAGGTCCGCGCCATGCTCGGCCTCGCCGACCGCGGGCGAATCCGCCGCCTGCTGGAGGCGATCTTGGCCGGCGACGCGCCGGGGACGCTGGCGCAGCTCGACGAGGCGCATGCGCTCGGCATCGACCCGACCTCGCTAATCCGCGGGCTGATGGAAGCGCTGCACTCGGTCACTCGCGCCAAGGCCGGGGCGGCCAGCGACGCCTTGCAATCCGAGGAGGAGCGGACGGCCGCGGCGGAATGGGCGACGAAGCTCAATTGGGCCGCGATCCATCGCTTGTGGCAGATGCTGCTCAAGGGTCTGAACGATGTCGCTTTGGCGCCCGACCCGCAAGAAGCCGCGGCGATGGCGTTGCTCAGGCTGATCCATGCCGCCGATCTGCCCGATCCGGCGGCGCTGCTGGCGAAGCTTTCAAGTGGAGCTGTCACGTCCGCGCCCGTGCCCGCCCAGGCGGCCCCGCCGACTCCCGCCGCCCCGTCCAGCTACCGCGAGCTGGTCGACGCCTTGCAGGCGGCGGGCAAGCGCATCCTGGCACAGGAACTGCACGACCAGGTCGGGCTGGTCAGCTTCGCCGCCGGCGAGCTGGTCTTGAAGCCGCTGCGGCCGCTCGGCGCCGAATGGACCCGCGACCTCGCCGCCGCGTTGAAGGAGACGACCGGCGGCCGCTGGACGGTCAGCTTCACCGACCAGGGTGGCGAACCCTCGCTCCAGCAGCAGGAGCAGATCGCCGAGGAGGCGGTGCGCGCGGCGGTGCTTGACGAGCCCAATGTTCGCACGGTCATGGAGAGCTTCCCCGCGGCCAGCCTCGACTCGTACGGCCCGGCCCATCAACCAAGGGATTGAACAATGCCCGATCTCGACCTCGAGAAAATCATGCAAATGGCGCAGAATGCGCAAAACGAGCTTCAGAAAGCGCAGGACAATCTCGACAATGTCGAGGTCGAGGGGGCCAGCGGCGGCGGCATGGTCACCATCCGCGCCTCGGCCAAGGGTCGGATCATCGCGGTCAGCATCGACGACAGCCTGATGCAGCCCTCGGAAAAGAGCATGCTGGAGGATCTGATTGCCGCCGCGCTCAACGATGCGCGGGGCAAGGCCGACCAGGCCGCCGCGGCGGAAATGCAGAAGATGAGCGCCGGCCTGCCATTGCCGCCCGGGTTCAAGCTGCCATTCTAAACGCCTGTAATCGCTTGCGCTGCCGCACGTGCATGGCATGATGCCTCTGCTTTTTGGCCGGGGGTGAACAATGGCGCTTGGTGCAATGCAGGACTGGCCCTTGCGGGTGATGCGCCTGGTCGATCATGCCGAGCGCGAGCATGCGACGCGCGAAATCGTCGGCGCGTCGGGCGACGGCACCATCGTCCGCACCAACTGG
>JAKFFL010000166.1:0-2894 GCA_036675225.1 Sphingomonas sp.
ATAAGCCTTGCGCATCGCTGGCACGCTGATGTCGGCCAGCGCCGCCTCGGCGATGCGGTTGGAGCCATAGCCGCCGCGCGCGAACCAGATGGCGTCGATGCTCTCGTCGGCCATGACCTCCCGGAGCGCCGCCAGCCGCGCGGCATCGCCGCCGGCGAAATGGCCGTCGGTCAGGAAGCATTGCGGGTGGATGACCAGCTCGCAGGCGGCGCGACCCGCCGCCAGGGCGCTCACCAATTCGGCCGCCTCGCGCTTCAACGTGCAGCTCGGGGCGACCACTGCGATCTTCATGGCGCCACTATGGCTGGGAATGCTCAGCGTGCAATGGGTCGAAACTACACTCTAGCGTCCTAATGGCAGGAATAAGTGGAAAGGCGGATGTTCCCGACTTTATCAGGCGATCAGCAACCGCGCTGGCAAGACCCGCACACAAATCCAGAGGAAAAATATCGGAACGACGATCCCGTGCAGCTTTCGGTTCGGCCAGATCACAAGGGCGAGAATAACGGGAAGGCCAAGAAGGGCATGGAAAAAGGTATCCGGGAATTGCCTTTTTCCCAAAATAATCGGTTCAAGCGCGCTCAGGAATATGAACACGGCATATGATAATGCGAGGGCCGACCAGAGGTATCGGTCGACAAAGTCGTAATGAGCGCGAAGGTCGCATGGTTCGCCCAGGTTCACGCGATCCGGCAGCGCGGCGCGTGCGGCGAGGTAAAGTCCAACATTCTGTGTGAGGATAGTCACGAAAACCCAGATGGGCGGACCATTCACGGCCCCTTGGAAGGCGACGTAAAGAATGCGCCACGTGCTGATGATCAAGAGCAGCACGCATAAAGCCGCGACCATGGGCAGCCAGTCCCATTTCACGTGCCGCCGATTGATCAACAGGCCATGTAAACTGACGATCATGTCGCTTATGGCGAGACCGGTAATGATGGCCAGCAGCCCAAGGATATAATCCGCGCCACTCATGCCCCCTCCCATCCAAGGCGAGATATCCGCTCAATCTGACATCAGCTCCGAGCGTCCGCAATGGGTCGAAAGACTCTAGCCACCCCGTGCATTCAATGAGTTTGCACCTTCGGATCCGTGGTAATGAGCCGTGTCCGCCGGCTTGGCTATTCCCGCGTCTGCATCAAGGCTTCCAGGGCCCTCGACCGCTCCGTGAGTGCGGAAACCACACGGCCATCCAGCTCGCTGTCGAACATCAGGCCCATCAACCCGCCGTTTTGCCATCGGACCACCGCGGATCGGGCGAGCGATCCGCAGTCCAGCGTTACCGCCGTGCCGACCGCGATGCTGGCCGCGCATTTCAGCTTTGCGCCGCCGGCGGAGACATCGAGCAGCTGGACGGAATGGCGCTCTAACCCCGCCTGGAGGGACGCCGGCAGCGCCGTCGGCACACGCGGGTAGGCGCGGCGATCGGCAAAGGCATCGTGGTCCTGGGGTGCGGGTTCGGTGTGTGCCATCATTGGCGGGGTAGCACGGGAGTCCTGCCGGAGAAGTAAACGGATCGACGCCGCTGCCTCTAGCCAACTGCGCCGCCCGCCAATAGGGCGGCGCTGATGACCAATACCACCTTCTTCTGCGGGATCGGCGGCAGCGGCATGTTGCCTCTGGCCTCGATCCTGCGCGCCCGCGGCGAAAAGGTCGCCGGATCCGACCGCGCGCTCGATGCCGGGAGGCTGGCGCCCAAGTTCGACTATCTGCGCTCGCTCGGCATCCCTCTGTTCCCGCAGGATGGCAGCGGGCTGGCCGCCGGCATGACGCTGGTCACTTCGGCGGCGGTCGAGGAGAGCATTCCCGACGTCGTCCGCGCCCGCGAGCTCGGCCTCGACCATCTCACCCGCCCGCAGATGCTCGCCCGCCTGCTCAACGCCGCCCAGCGCAGCATCGCCGTCGGCGGCACCAGCGGCAAGTCGACCGTCACCGGCATGATCGGCTGGATCCTCCATGCCTGCCACCATCAGCCGACGGTGATGAACGGCGCGGTGATGAAGAATTTCGTCTCGCCCGCCTCGCCCTTCGCCAGCGCCTTGGTCGGCGATCCGGAATTGTTCGTCAGCGAAGTCGATGAAAGCGACGGCTCGATCGCGCTTTACCATCCAACCATCGCCGTCCTGACCAACGTCAGCCTCGACCATCTGGCGATGGAGGAGTTGCGCGGCCTGTTCGCCGGCTTCCTCGCCCGCGCCGGCAAGGCGGTGCTCAACCTCGACGATCCCGAGACCCGGGCACTGGCCGAAACCTTGCCGGCGGAAAGATTGGCCGGATACGGATTCGACAGCCCGGGCGCGGCGCTGACCGGCCGCAACCTTGAGCTTGGCGCCGACGGCGTGCGCTTCACCATCGCCTGCGGCGATCAGACCTGCCAGGTCGAGCTTGCCCAGCCGGGCCGCCACAATGCCGCCAACGCCTTGGCCGCCTTGGCCGCGACCCAGGCGATCGGCGTGCCTCTGGCCGCCGCCGCTGCGGCCCTGGCGCGGTTTGAAGGCCTCCGGCGCCGCCTGGAAACCGTCGGTCGTGCCGGCGACGTCACGGTGATCGACGACTTCGCCCATAATCCGGACAAGATCGCCGCCAGCCTGACGACCCTCACCGCTTCGCCAGGCCGGCTGCTGATCCTGTTCCAGCCGCATGGCTTCGGCCCGCTGGCGAAGTTGGGCGACGAGCTGGCCGAAACCTTCGCCAAGGGCATGCGCCAGGGTGACCGGCTTTTCCTGCCCGATCCGGTTTTTCAGGGCGGCACCGTCGACCGCTCGCGCGGCTCCGACTGGCTGGCCGAGGCGATCGCCGCCGCCGGCGGCGAGGCCGAACATATTGCCGACCGCGCCGCCATTGGCGAGACGCTGCTGCGCGAAGCCGCGGCCGGCGACCGAATCCTGATCATG
>JAKFFL010000157.1:0-2836 GCA_036675225.1 Sphingomonas sp.
CTCGATCTGCTCCTGCAGCACCTTGACCTTGGCGTCGTAAAACTCGTCGCTCGGCTCGCCGGCGATGATCTCGGCGATCAGCACCTTGGCGCCGTCATGCTCGACATAAGCCTCCTTGAGCAGATCCGCGTCGACCTTGCCTTCGCAGGCCGGGTAGAAAATCTCCTCTTCGATATCGGCGTGCATCGACAATTCGGTGCAGATCTCGGTCGCCAGCTTCTGCTTGCGGCCGTCGCCGCTGGCTTTCTCGAACTGAGCGAACAAGTCCTCGACCGTCCGATGGTCCTCTTTGAGCAGGGCCACTGCATCCTTGGCTTTTGCTTCGGCCATGTTGCGCTCCTCGATTTCGTTGCCCGCCAACAACGAGGCCGCTTGGCGCCAGTTCCGCGTTCCCGCGGCGGGGCTAACCGTTGACGATGATCCCGCCGTTGGGGTGAAGCACCTGGCCGCTCATGTAGCTTGAGTCCTCGCATGCCAGGAACAGGAAGGCCGGCGCCACTTCGTTCGGCTGGCCTGGCCGGCCCATCGGCGTCGACTTGCCGAAGTCCTTCATGTCCTCGGGCGACTTGCCGCCCATCGGGTTCAAGGGCGTCCAGATCGGCCCGGGCGCGACCGCGTTGACGCGAATGCCGTCCTTGACCAAATTTTCCGACAGCGAACGGGTGAAGGCGGTGATCGCCCCCTTGGTCGCCGAATAGTCGAGTAGCGCTTGCGATCCCTTGTACATCGTCACCGACGTGCAATTGATGATCGCGCTGCCCGGCTTGAGGTGCGCCCGTGCCGCCTGGGTCAGATAGAACATCGAGAAGATGTTGGTCTGGAAGGTCCGGCGCAACTGGTCGTCGGTGATGTCGCGAATGTCCTCGTCGGGATGCTGCTCGCCGGCATTGTTGACCAATATGTCGAGGCTGCCGAGTTCCTTCACCACTCGCGCCACCACCTCTTCGCAAAACGCCTTCTCGCCCAAATCGCCGGCGATGGTGACCGCCTTGCGCCCTTCCTGCTCGACGATGGCCCTGGTCCTGGCCGCGTCGTCATGCTCGCACAGATAGACGATGGCGACATCGGCGCCTTCGCGTGCGAACAATGCGGCAATGGCGCGGCCGATCCCGCTGTCGGCGCCGGTGACCAGCGCCACCTTGCCTTTCAGGCGGTCGGAGCCCTTGAAGCGCGGCTCCCAGTCGGGCTTCGGCTCGAGCTGGCTTTCATGCCCCGGCAGGGCATCCTCGTGGATCATCGGATCGAGCGTGTCCTGGTCATGGCCCATGGCAAGATCTCCTTGCCGAGCCAAACCCCTTGCCGGCCCGCCGCGTTCCCCTCAGCCGCGCCGGCGATCGTCGTTGTCGCCCGACATGACATGGTCGGCCGGCTCGGGCGTCGGCGCGCCGGCTCGGTTGAGCTCCATCCAGTCGCGGAACGGCAAATCGTAGAGCATGTCCATCACCTCGAACTCGAGGCCACCGGGCTGACTGGTGTTGCTGTTCCACATGGCGACGACGCCGCTCTTCAGCTTGGGGTCGAACAGGATCAGCGAGCGATAGCCGCTGACCCCGCCGCGATGGCCGATGATGTGGTGACCGGCATAATCATAGCTGCGCCAGCCATAGCCGTAATAGGGCTCCTTCACTCGCTCGGCGAACTTGCGCAGCCGGCCGCGCTCGCCGGGCGTCGCCACCAGGGCCGCGTGGGTCGTGTCGAGAACCTCGGGGCTGAGCACGCCTGGCATCCCGCCCATCTGGGCGATCATCCACAGCGCCATGTCCTTGATGTTGCTGTTGACCCCGCCAGCGGCTGGCACCCGGTAATAGGAATCGCTGACCTCCAGCGGCCGCCGCCCGACGCTGTGCGGCCGGGCCCAGCTTTTCGACCGCAGCAGCCCTTCGCGGGTCATGCTTGCGGAAGTCATGCCGATCGGCGCGAACAGCCGGGCGCGGACGACCTGGGCGTAGGGCTTGCCGGCGGCGCTGGCGATCGCTTCGCTCGACGCGTCGAAGGCGATGTTTTGGTAGCTCCAGCAAGTGCCTGGCGCGCACAATGACGCCAGAGTTGCGAACGACTGCCGGATGGCGCGCGGGTCCTCGCCTGCCTCCAATTTGTCGTCCCAGGCGTTGCGATAGATGCCGAGCCGATGGCTGAGCACATCGCCCAATGTCGCGCGATGCTCGGCACCGCCGGGCAGCCTGAGGCTGGTCCCATATTGGGCGATTGGCGCATTGAGGTTGAGCTTGCCGTCCTCGGCCAGCTTGACGGCCATGGTCCCGGCCACGCCCTTGGAGACCGAAGCCCAGCGGAACACCGTCTCGGGCGTCACCGGCTCGCCCGAGCCTTCTAATGTCTCGCCATAGCCGTTGAGGAAGGTGATCCGGCCGTTCTCGACGATCCCGACCGCAAGCCCGACCATGTTCGACTTTTCGGCGAGCATGCCGAGCCGCTGGTCGAGCTGCTTATAGTCGATATCGCGCCGGGCGGCGGTCGACAGGCTGGCGAGTCGCAGATTGTCGGCGGTGACCGGGGCGGCTTCCCGATCGGCGGCAGGGCCGCCATCGACCGTGCCGGCGATCGCCAGCGCGCCGATGACCAGCGCGAAGCCGGCGACGCCGATTGCAATTTGTCGTTCCAAAACCTGGCCTTCCTCCCCGCCAATGGCGGTGTGGCCAGTGCCTCGCTCCGGCTCAATCGGCAAAGGCCATGCCTGCGGCGAAGCGACTGTGCCGCACGACGAATGACTCCCCGGCTAGCGTTCCGTTCCGCCCTGACTTAAGAGCGCCGGGCGAAAGGGGAGCCGATGCAATTCCTGCGAACCCTGTTCTGGGTGGTGCTCGCAGCGTTCGTCGCG
>JAKFFL010000212.1:0-2822 GCA_036675225.1 Sphingomonas sp.
GCCGATACTTTCCGTCCGCCCTTCGAAGAATTCCAGAGCGTCGACGCGCTCGGCGCGGGCCGGGCCGGCAGCCAGGCTGACGGCAATCGCGATCGCGGTGAATCGGGCTACCATCGTCCCCGGCCTAGCCTTGAGGGGCCGCATCGCGCAAGCGCCGTCGGCCAAGGCTCGGCTCTTCGTCGAGTTCGCCCTGCTCCATGATCTCGGCGCGCAGCTCGCTGCGCTTCTCGTGTATGGAGGCGATCACCGGGCCCATGGCGAGCCCGATGTCGACCAGCACCGCCTCCGACAATTGCAGCGAGGCTTCGAGCGCCTCGGGCACGGCATCGGTTACGCCGGCCTTGTAAAGCCTGGCTGCATGGACGGTGTCGCGAGCGCGGGCGATGATCGGCAAATCGGGGTGTTCAGCACGAATCCGCTTCGCAATCCGCACGATCAGCACCGGGTCGTCCATGGTCAGCACCAGGGCCTTGGCCTGTCCGACCCGCAATTTCTCGACCAATGTGCGCCGGGCGACATTGCCGAACATGACATTGTAGCCGGCCTCGCGGGCGGCCAACACCGAATCGATGTCGCTTTCGACCGCCAGATAGGGTCGATCGTGAGTTGTAAGCATCTCGGCGATGATCTGGCCGACGCGGCCAAAGCCGAAAATCACGGTCCGTCCGGCCGTCGCCCCCTCGTCCACCGCCTCGACCGCCTCGCGGTCGACCCGGCGCGCGGCGGCGCGGCCCAGGCTGGCGAGCAAGGGCGTGACGGTCAGGCCAAGCGCGGTCACGGCCTGCCAGAAGACCGCCGCATCGGCGCGGATCACTCCGGCCGCGGCACCGGCGCCGAGCAGGATCAGGGTCGTCTCCGATGGGCTGGCCATCAGCAAACCGGTTTCCGCCGCGACGCCCGGCCGCGCCCCGGAAATCCGCAACAACGAGCCGGTGACGACGGCCTTGATCAGCAGGATAAGGGCAAGGGCGGCAAGGACTTGCGGCCAGTTCGTCATCAAGGTCCGCAAGTTCAGGCTCATGCCAACGGTAATCAGGAACACGCCCAAAGCGAGGCCGCGCAGCGGCGCCGTGACGACCTCGACTTCATTGCGATATTCGGTTTCGGCGATGAGGACTCCGGCGACCAGGCCGCCCAGGAGCGGGGACAAACCGACGCCGCCGGTGGCGGCGCTGCCGAGAATGACGGTCAGGAAGCTGACCGCCAGGAACAATTCCGGGCTCTTGGTCCGGGCCGCCTGGGCGAACAATGGCGGCAGCAACAGCCGGCCGGCGACCAGCATGGCGGCGATGACCAGCGCGCCCTTCCAGGCCACCTCCAATAGGCCCGAGGGGTCGCCGGCGCCGCCGAGGCTCGCGAACAGGAACAGCAGCGGCACCAGGGCAAGGTCCTCGAACAGCAGCATGGCGAAGGCGGCGCGGCCGGTCGCGCTGGTGGTGCCGGCGATCGGCACGACCAAAGCGGTCGACGACATGGCCAGCGCCAGGCCGAGAACGGCCGCCGCCGGCACGCTGTTGCCCATCGCGACCAGGCCGATTGCGATCAGCAGGCCGGATCCCGCCAGCTCGGCTGCGCCGATGCCGAACACCGACTTGCGCATCGCGAACAGCCGGCGGAAGCTCAGCTCCAGGCCGATTGCGAACAGCAGCAGGATGATGCCAAGCTCGGCGAACGGCTGGATCGCCTCGGCGTCGGTGATCGTCACGGCCCTGAGCCACGGATATTGGCCGGTCAGCAGGCCGAGGCCGTAGGGGCCGGCGATCATCCCGACGATGATGAAGCCGATAACCGGCGAGATCTTCAGCCGGGCAAAGGCCGGGATAACGATGCCCGCGGCGGCGAGGATGACCAGCGCGTCGGAAAGGGCCGGGGTCATCGTCGTCGCATGGTCCATGCTTGCCTTAAAGCAGGGGGAAGCCGGACTGTCACCGACGCCTTCGCATTTTTTCTTCCCTAATAGGATTTGGCCTGCCAGCGTCGCGACGCCATGACGTCAGCTACAACCCTGGCCGTTAAGCGCCGCCCGTCCCGGACCCGACGTAGCCCGCTAAGTTCGCGAATTGTGGTCGCCGACTCCACGACTTTAATGATTTTAGTGACGTTAAATGGCTGAAACCGACCTGATCATCGTCGGCGGCGGGCCGGCGGGGATGATGGCCGGGCTGCTGTTCGCCCGCGCCGGCGCCCAGGTCCGAGTGCTCGAAAAACATGCCGATTTCTTCCGCGATTTCCGCGGCGACACCGTCCACCCCTCGACCATGGAGATCCTCGACCAGCTGGGGATGCTCGAGCGGTTCCTCCGGCGCCCGCACAACCGGCTCGACAAGGCGGTGCTGCGGATCGCGGGGCGAGAGTGGAAGATCGGCGATCTGTCGCGCCTCGACACGCCGGCGCCATTTATCGCCATGATGCCGCAATGGGACTTCCTCGACTTCCTGAGGCAGGAAGCAAGGGCCTTCCCCAGTTTCCGGCTGGACATGGAGTGCCCGGCCACCGGCTTCGTCGAAGAGGGCGGGCGGATTGCCGGAATCACGCTTGCGAGTGGCCGCAGCTTGCGCGCGCGCCTGACCATTGCCGCCGATGGGCGCGATTCGATTGTCCGCACCATGCTTCCGGTCGAGGACCTGGGGGCGCCGATGGATGTCTTCTGGTTCCGGCTGGCCAAGCCGCGGGACAGCAAGGGCGCGCTGCGCGGCAACGTCGAGCGCGGGCGGCTGCTGGTGATGATCGACCGCGGCGATTACTGGCAGTGCGCCTTCCTCATCCCCAAGGGCGCCGCGGAGCAATATCGGGCGAGGGGCATCGCCGCCATTCGCGAGGAA
>JAKFFL010000019.1:0-2781 GCA_036675225.1 Sphingomonas sp.
CGCGGCAGCAGCAAGGCCGCGCCAAGAGCCGCACCCAGGAACGGCCCGGCGCAAGGTGTGGCGACGAAGGCGGCCAACGCTCCCGTCCCGAAGCTCCCAGCTGGCCGCGCGCCGCCGGCCAGCACCGGCAGCTCAAACACGCGCAGGAGGTTGAGGGTAATCGCAGTCACCAGCAGCAGCAGCAGCAGGATGGTGCGCGGGTCCTGGAGCTGGAAGGCCCAGCCCGCCGCGCTACCTCCGGCGCGGATCGCCAGCAGCAGCACACCTAGCGCCCCGGTGCCAACTACCGCCCCAGCGGTGTAGGCCAGCGCGTCCTTCCTCGCCTCCTTCTCGTCGCCGCCCGCGCGCGCCAGATGCGCGGCCTTCAGCGCCAGGATCGGGAAAACGCACGGCATCAGGTTGAGCAGCAAGCCACCGGCGAGCGCGCCGAGCACGGCCCACCAGAGCGCGGCCGTGTCCAGGGCGCCGACCGCAATGCCGCCGCCGGGCACCCCTCCGGGCGTGGCGGTAAACTCCAGCCCGCGCCCGTCGCCGAGCGCCAGGACTCCGGCGAAACTCGTCGGCTCCCCCCGCTTTCGCTGCAACTCGGCGACGAGGACATCGCCGGCCCGTCGGAACGACTGTGGCGCGGCGTAATCGACCCGGCCGTCCGCCAGCGGAAAGACGTAGGGCTCGCCTAAAGCGACGCTGGCGGGAAGCGGGATGGCGACGCGCAACTTGTCGCCGGCCAGCTCGAAACGCGCCGGGCTGGCAAGCGGCCGCGGCAGCAACCGGCGCCACCCGTCGAAGCGAGCCTGGCTCGTCCGGGCACCGTCGCCGACCGGGACATTGAGCGAAAAACTGCCTCGCTCGGGCACGCAAACCTTGTCGGTGCAGGCCAGCCACTGCGCCTCGGCGCTGACCGGGACGACGCCGCGCGCATCGGCCGGCACTCTAAGCCGCACCAAAATGGCATGGTCGCGCTCGTAGACATAGTTCATCAGGTTAGCGATGGTCAGCCGCTGCGGCACTGGATAGCGCAATGTCCCGAGGCTGGCGCCGGCCGGGAGAGTCCATTCGACCCGCATCGGCAGGCCGGCATCGCCTGGGTTCTGCCAATAGCCGTGCCAGCCCTCGCGGGTATGCATGACGATCGCCAGCTCGACCTCGCCGCCCGGCCGCACCGGCCCCTCGGCGACCAGTTCGGGCTGGATGGCGTTGACGCGCGGTTGCTGGCCGGCGGCCGGGGTCGCCAGGAGCCCAAGCAGGAAGAGCAGGAAGCGGAGCATGACTAAGACGTCATTGCGAGGAGCGCAGCGACGAAGCAATCCAGAAGGTGAAAAGGTGGATTGCTTCGCTGCGCTCGCAATGACGAATTAATCCAGGTTCGGGCGCAGCCAGCGCGCCGCCGTTTCGACCTCGATGCCGCGCCGCTCGGCATATTCCTCGAGCTGGTCGCGGCCGATCTTGGCGACCCCGAAATACTGGCTGTCGCGGTGGCCGAAATAGAAGCCGGACACGGCCGAGGCCGGCAGCATGGCGAAATTGTCGGTCAAGGTGACGCCTGCCGGCTCGCCGCCGAGCAGGTCGAACAGCAAGGGCTTGAGGCTGTGGTCCGGGCAGGCCGGATAACCGGGCGCGGGCCGGATGCCCTCATAAGTCTCGCGGATCAGCTGGACGTTGGAGAAATGCTCGGTGCCGGCATAGCCCCAGGCGCTTTCGCGGACATGCTGGTGAAGCCGCTCGGCGAAGGCCTCGGCCAGCCGGTCGGCGAGCGCTTTCAGCAAAATGTCGGAATAATCGTCATTGTCCCGGCGGAAGCGTTCGAGATGCGGCTCCAGGCCGTGGATGCCGACGGCGAAGGCGCCGATCCAGTCCTCGCCCTCGGGATCGATGAAGTCGGCCAGGCACATGTTGGCCCGGCCCTCGCGCTTCTTCACCTGCTGGCGCAGGAACGGCACCCGGATTTCCTCATTGCCGGCGAGCACCAGCACGTCGTCGCCTTCGCGGCGGCAGCGCCACAGCCCGACGGTGCCCTTGGGCTGCAGCCAATGCTCGGCGATGGCCCGGTCGAGCATTGCCTGCGCGTCCTTGAACAAAGCCCGCGCGCTTTCGCCGACCACCGGATCATCGAGGATGGCCGGATAATTGCCGGCCAGCTCCCAGGCCCGGAAGAAGGGTGTCCAGTCGATATGCGACTTCAAGTCGCGCAGCGGCCACTCGCCAAATTCCTGCAGGCCTGGGCGCTGCGGCCGCGGCGCTTTGCCTTCGGGGTCATAGGCAAAGGCATTGGCCCGGGCCTCCTCGAGGCTCGCCAGATCCTTCTCGCTGCGGCCCGCGCGGGATTCACGCAGCGCCTGATAGTCGGTCGCGGTCTGGGCGATCAGCTCGCCGCGCTGCGGGCCGTCGCTGACCAAAGCCGAGGCGACGCCGACGGCGCGGCTGGCATCGAGCACGTGAATGACTGGCCCGGAATAAGCCGGTTCGATCCGGAGCGCGGTATGCGCGCGGCTGGTGGTGGCGCCGCCGATCAGCAATGGCAGGGTCATGCCCGCTCGCTCCATCTCGCTGGCGACGGTCACCATCTCGTCGAGCGAAGGGGTGATGAGTCCCGACAGGCCGATGATGTCGGCTTTCAGTTCGTTCGCTGTCGCCAGGATTTCGGTCCACGGCGTCATCACACCGAGGTCCACCACCTCATAGCCATTGCACTGCAGGACGACGCCGACGATGTTCTTGCCGATGTCGTGAACGTCGCCCTTGACGGTGGCCATGACGATCTTGCCCTTGCCCTTGGCGCTC
>JAKFFL010000023.1:0-2768 GCA_036675225.1 Sphingomonas sp.
GAATGGAGCACGCGGACCTTGATCTCGTCGGTCGAGATCTTGTTGACCGCGTTGACGATCGCCTCGGCCGAACCCTGGACGTCGGCCTTGATGACCATCGGGAATTCGATCGTCGTCGAAGCGCGGTTGGCGAACATATTCTCGAGGTTGACCGGGGCCGAAGTCGTACGCTTCTTGTCGAGCACGCCCTGGCGATAGGACGCGACCTCGCGGGCGCGCGCCTCATTCTCGACGACGGTCAGCTGGTCGCCCGCCGACGGCACGGCGCCGAGGCCGAGCACTTCGACCGGGAAGGACGGGCCGGCCTCTTTCACTGCACGACCATGATCGTCCATCATCGCGCGGACCTTGCCCGAGGCGGCGCCGACGACGAGCACGTCGCCGACCTTGAGCGTGCCGCGCTGGACCAGCACGGTCGCGAGCGGGCCGCGGCCCTTGTCGAGCTTCGCCTCGATCACCGTGCCTTCGGCGGCGCGATCGGGATTGGCCTTGAGCTCGAGGATCTCGGCCTGCAGCGTGATCGCCTCCAACAGGCCGTCGAGGTTGGTCTTTTCCTTGGCCGAGACTTCGACGTCCTGGACGTCGCCGCCCATCGCCTCGACGATGATCTCGTGCTGGAGAAGCTCCTCGCGGACTTTCTGAGCATTGGCTCCGGGCTTGTCGATCTTGTTGATCGCGACAATCATCGGCACGCCGGCTGCCTTGGTGTGATTGATCGCCTCGATCGTCTGCGGCTTCAGGCCGTCGTCCGCCGCCACCACCAGGATGACGATGTCGGTGACGTTGGCGCCGCGCATGCGCATGTCGGTGAAGGCCTCGTGGCCAGGCGTGTCGAGAAAGGTGATTTTCGACTTGTCGGGCAGGCCGACCTGATAAGCGCCGATATGCTGGGTGATGCCGCCGGCCTCGCCCGATACGACATTCGCGCCGCGGATCGCGTCGAGCAGCGAAGTCTTGCCGTGGTCGACATGGCCCATGATGGTCACGACGGGCGGGCGGGCCTTGAGAGTTTCCGGCGCATCGACGTCCGTTTCGGCCTGGATGTCGACATCGGATTCGGAGACGCGATTGATGCGGTGGCCGAATTCCTCGATCAGCAGCTCGGCGGTATCCTGATCGATCGTCTCGGTGATCGTGACGGGCGTGCCCATCTTGAACAGTGACTTGACGAGGTCGGCGCCGCGCTCGCCCATACGCTTGGCGAGCTCCTGGACGGTAATCGCCTCGGGAACGTCGACGTCGCGGTACTGCTTGGCGGACGGGCCAGCGGCCTGGTGGGCGCGCTTTTCCTTCTCGCGAGCGCGGCGAAGCGCGGCGAGGCTGCGGGTGCGGCTGTCGTCCTCGCCGGTGAGGGCGCGGCTGACGGTGAGCTTGCCGGCGTGGCGGCGCTCGTCGTGGCCGCGGCCTGGACGGCCGGGCTCGGCGCGCTTCGGCGCGTGGGACGGGGCGGATGCGGGCTTGCGGAAGCTGCGTTCCTCCTCCGCTTCCTCTGGCATGGGGGCAGCGGCGGGTTGAGCCGCTTCTTCCGCGGCGCGGCGCTCGGCCTCGGCGGCGTCCTGGGCTGCCTGGCGTGCGGCCTCTTCCTCGGCCTTGCGGTTTTCCTCGGCGCGGCGCTTTTCGTCTTCGGTCTGAGCTTGCTTCGAACGGTCCTCGCGGCGGCGCGCTTCCTCGAGTGAGGTCATGCGCGCTTCTTCGGCCTCGCGAAGCAGGCGCACCTGCATTTCCTTGCGCGCAGTAATATCGTCGACCGGGCGCTTGGCGGCGGGCTTGGGCGCGGGTGCGGCGGGCTTGGGCGCCGGTGCGGCGGCCTCGACCTTCGGCTCGGGCGCGGCAGGCGCTTCGCCCGGCTTGCCCAGGATACGCCGCTTCTTGACCTCGACCACGACGGTGTTCGAGCGGCCGTGGCTGAAGCTTTGCTTCACCTTGCCAGTCTCGACCGTGCGCTTCAGGCCCAGCGGCGGCCGGGTGCCAAGCTTGGGCTTGTCGGTCTGATCGGTCATGAGTTTCCTTCGTCTGTATCGTCGTCGTTCGAGCCCGGCCCGGCGGCGCCAATCCCAGTCACGGGGGCGCCGTCTAGCCCAGCATCGGGATCAATGAAAGCTTGCCACCGGCTGATGGCATGGCGAACCCGCCGCGCCGCGGCAGGATCTGTCAAGGCGACATGTACCACATTCTCGCGGCCCAGCGCCATCGACAAGATGGTGCGGGACAAGGGAAAAACCAACCCTTGTCGCTGGCCGCCGCCGACCCGCCAGGCCTGGTCGAGCGACCGGTTGCCGTCTTCGCCGGCATCGGAGGCGTGAATCAGCAGGTGGACCTTGCCCGCGCGAGCCGCTTGTTCGACCCGCTCGGCGCCGTTGATCAGCGTCCCGCCGCGTGCCTCAAGTCCCAGCCGGTCGAGCGCTTGGCTACGGAGAGCGGTTTCGATCCGCTCGCCAAGATCCGCGGGAACAGCGATGTCGCCGGTCTTGAAAGCCCGTGCGAGGGCGCCCTTGAGCTTGCCATTGGTATTGGCCTCGTCGAGCGCCTTGCGGCCGACTCCGATCCACGCGCCACGGCCCGGCGCCCGGGCGCGCACGTCCGGTGCGACCTGACCGTCGGGACCGAGCGCGAGCCGGATCAGTTCCTCCCGCGGCGCCGTCCGCCGGGTGAGGATGCAGCTGCGCTCCGGAACGTGCGCTTCTAGCGGATCATTGGTCCTTTTCCGCAACCGCGTCCTCCTCGGCTGCGGGCGCGGGCGCGTCGGCCGGTTCGTCTTCGAACCAGTG
>JAKFFL010000077.1:0-2763 GCA_036675225.1 Sphingomonas sp.
CGGTCGGGATCGGGCTGGCGGCCGGCATCGGCGCGGTCGAGCTGGCGCTGGTGCTCAGCACCGCCTTCAATGTCGCCTTCCTGTTGCTGTGGACCACCGAATATGGCGAACGCGAAGGCATGAAGCGCTACATGGCCGACCTCGACCCGCCGGAGGGCGAGGCGGCGGTCACCGCCCCGGGCGTGCCCGGCCAGGACTGACCCTGTCTTACAGGCAGGTCTTGAGCAGCTTGCCGGTCACTGCTTCGTCGCTGGCGATGTCGGCCAGCGAGCGCTCGAGGAAGGCGCTGGCCTTGCGCCGGGTGCCGTCGGTCATCTCGGGAATCTGGGCGATGATGGCGAGCAGGGCCGGGCCCGAAGCGCGGATCTCGGCGGCGGCTTTCAGCGCCTCGGCATTGTGGCGGCAGAAGCCGCGATAGTGGCGGGTCTTGATGCTCGACACCCGGACGCCCTCGGGCGGCACGGCATAGGGTGCGTCGACGAAGCCCGAATAGTCGAAGTCATAAGGGATGGTGGTCAATGGCGGGGCGCCGGTGGCGCTGACCAGCCGGCTGTTATGGCAGCAGCTGTCGCCGGCCGGGCCGGCCTGCATCGCCCAGTCGAGGTTGGAGATCAGATATTGGAAGATGCCGAAGCGGGCGGCGTCGGCGGGATTGAGGCTGGCGACCGGGATGCGCGCCCCGACGCTCGCCTCCCGCAGGCCGGTGCGCCCCGCGACGTCGCCCAGATCCTCGATGAAGAAGCCGAGCCGTGAGGTCACCGTCTTGCCGCCCTCCTCGACATAATCGATCTGGGCGAGGCGGGCGCGGAAGCTCAAGGGGGTCAGCTGGTTGTAGAGGCGGTAGGCGGCATATTCGAGCAGCAGATATTGCTGGTGCGCTTCGGACGGGCGGCAGTGGGTGACCAGCTTCAGCCGCCGCTGGCCGGCGAACAAGGACGACGCCGGCGGCGCGCCGGTGAATTCGACCCGCAGCGGCGGGAACTGGCAGGTTTCCTTGCGCAACCGGGTGATGCCGCGTGGGGACAGGCGGACCGGCAGGCTTTCGCCGCCGGTCGAGAGGGTCCCGGAGACGATGGTCGAGCGGCTGTCGCTGCTTGCCAGCCGCTTGATCGGGCCGCTGATGGTGAGGCTGACCGGCTGGTCGCCGGCGAACAATGGCTTGGCCGGCTCGGCGGCCGGCGCCGGCGCGGCCGCCAGCAACAGGCCCAGTGCGAACAATGCTCCCTTCATGCGTCCCCCCCTATTGCGACGTGCGTGCGACGGCGTGCGGCGTCACTGCGCCGCCGACGATTTCCAGCCAGCTCGGCTGGCCCTTGTAGTGACGCGAGTTGCCGGTATCGATCCGCACCAGCTTGCCGCCGTGGCTGATGGCGATGCCGGCGAGATTGGGCGTGTGGCCGACCACCAGCCGCGTGGCGCCGAAGCCGGTCAGCACCAGGGCGAGCTCCTGCTCGATCGGCGGGCGGGCGGCATTGGGCCGGCCGGCGGCGGTGGCGGCGGCGGCAACCTCCTGCTCGAACGCCGGGCCACGGGTGATGAGGCCGCGGTACCACAAGGGGCCCAGGGGATCGGTCAGGATCGAGCCCGGCGAAGTGTCGCCGGCGGCGACCGCGGTTCGGACCCGCCGGTTGATCGCATCGACGCCGCCCATCGCCGTATAGGGCGCGCTGAGGCCGCCGTGGACGAACAAGGTGTCGCCGAGCTTGACCACCGCCGGCAGACTCGCCGCCCAGCGGCCGAGCTCGCCCCCAGCCCCCCAAGCGCGCCGGTGCTCGATCATGCCAAGCGGGGTCGCCTTGAACCAGTCGGCGCGGATTTCCTTGTCGGTCATCGCCGGATACCGGGCCTTATATTCGGCGATGAAGCGCGTCGCGTTGGCCTCCCAGGCGGCCTGGCGCAGGGCGACGCTGCCGGCGTTGCGGAAGGCGGCGAACTCGCCGGGATCGACGTAACGCAGGTCGCCGGTGACGTTCATCGCTTCATGGTTGCCGATGAGGACGACGACCCAGCCACCGGCGCCGGCCGCCTCCTTCTGCAATTGCTGCAGATGGCGGATGATCTTGAGGCTGTCGGGCCCGCGGTCGGTGATGTCGCCGACCTGGACGAGGGTGGCGCCGCCGCCGGCCCAGCGGTTCCTGGCGTCGATCAGCCCGGCGTCGCGGGCGATAGCCAGCCAGGCATCATAATCGCCATGGAGGTCGCCGATGGCCACGATGCGGCCCGGCGAAGCCGGTTGAGCGGTGAGGGGCGAGGCAGCGAGCATGATGGCCGAAACAGCCAGCCAAACGCGCGACCAGATACGAAGGACCATCCTCACACCCCACCGCTTACCCGAACGCCGATGGGGCGCTACCGACTCTGGTTTGTCAACACCCTCCCGCCAGAGGGTTGAACGCGCTGCGATTTTCGCTATAGGCGCGGCTTCGTCCCGGACTTGATCCGGGACAGCCGTCCGAGACAGTCGCTGCCCCCGCTTTCGCAAGGGCTTAATTCGCGGCCTAGACGGGGACAGGAATCACCGGAAGCGCGCCAGCGTTTCCGTCGTGCGTTGCTCGCAGCGCCATCGATCCAACTCCCCACGGACAATTTGGAGTTCAAGGGTTCGCCTTTGGCTCCACCCGCTTGCCGGATGGTCCGGCTGGCGGACACGTAGATGGAGTATGGCATGGATCGTTCGCAAAAGGCCGATCTGGTCGCCGAGCTGAAGAATGTCTTCACCGAGACGAGCGTGGTGGTCATCACCCGCAATCTCGGCCTGTCGGT
>JAKFFL010000001.1:0-2712 GCA_036675225.1 Sphingomonas sp.
GCCCCATGAACATTCACGCGAAGGTTGGCGCGGACATTGTCGCCAATGGCCGGAGCTATCGTCGGCCCGCGGTGCCGGTTGTGGTGATCTGCGTCGACGGGTCGGAGCCGGGCTATATCGAGGAAGCGATCGCGGCCGGGCTGGCGCCGAACCTCGACCGGCTGATGCGGACCGGCGCCAGCACGAGCGCGCTCTCGGCGATGCCGAGCTTCACCAACCCGAACAACCTCTCGATCATCACCGGCCGGCCGCCTTCGGTGCACGGCATCGCCGGCAACTTCTTCTACGACCGCGAGGCGAAGCAGGAGGTGATGATGAACGATGCGCGCTTCCTGCGCGCCCCGACGATCCTCGCCGCGTTCCAGCAGGCCGGGCTCAAGGTCGCGATGGTGACGGCCAAGGACAAGCTCAGGACGCTGCTCGGCAAGGGGCTCGATTTCAGCAGCGGAACGGCGATCGCCTTCTCCTCCGAGAAGGCCGACCAGGCCAACAAGCCTGAGAACGGCATCGAGGAGGTGCTGGATTTCGTCGGGCTGCCGCTGCCGTCGGTCTACTCGGCCGACCTCTCGGAGTTCGTCTTCGCCGCCGGGGTCAAGCTGCTCGCGACCTTCAAACCCGATGTGATGTATCTTTCGACCACCGACTATGTGCAGCACAAGGCGGCGCCGGGCTCAGGCGTGGCCAACGCCTTCTACGCGATGTTCGACGCTTATGTGGGGCAGCTCGACGCCGCCGGCTGCACGCTGGTGATCACCGCCGACCACGGCATGAACGACAAGCACCTGCCCTCCGGCGAGCCTGACGTGATCTATCTCCAGACGGTGATGGACGCGTGGTACGGCGCGGCCGCGATGCGCGTCATCCTGCCGATCACCGACCCTTATGTCGTGCATCACGGGGCGCTCGGCTCCTTCGCCACGGTCTATCTGCCGGAGAACGCCGACCAGAAGGAGGTCGCCGGCCGGATCGCCGGGCTCGAGGGCATCGAACTCGCCTTGACCTCGGCGGAAGCCTGCGCGCGCTTCGAACTGCCGGCCGACCGGATCGGCGACGTCGTCGTCGTCTCGACCCGCCACAAGGTGCTCGGGACCTCGCCGGAGAAGCACGATCTCAGCGGCCTGACCGAGCCCTTGCGCTCGCATGGCGGGCTGACCGAGCAGCGCGTGCCGATGATCGCCAACCGGGCGATCACCGTCCCCGAAGGCCGGACCTTGCGCAATTTCGACGTCTTCGACGTCGCCCTCAACCTGGTGGCCTGAGATGAACGCGACTGTGAAGCCGCCGGTGCGGCGCGAGGCGATGCGGATCGCCGGCAAGCTGGTTTCGACCGACGACATGGTCGAGGTCAAGAACCCCTATGACGACAGCCTCGTCGGCCTGGTGCCGGCCGCCCGGCCCGAGCATGTCCGCGACGCCTTCGCCAGGGCACGCGCCTTCAAGCCGAAGCTTTCCCGCTATGAGCGCCAGCAGATCCTGCAGAAGACCGCCGAGCTGCTGCGCGACCGCAAGGAGGACTTCGCCCGCCTGATCACCGCCGAGGCCGGGCTGTGCTGGAAGGATTCGCTCTATGAGGCGAGCCGCGCCTATGACGTCTGGTCGTTCGCGGCGCAGCTCACCATCAAGGACGATGGCGAGATGTTCTCCTGCGACATCTCGCCGAACGGCAAGGCGCGCAAGATCTTCACCACGCGCCAGCCGCTGCTCGGCGTGATCTCGGCGATCACCCCGTTCAACCACCCGCTCAACATGGTCAGCCACAAGCTGGCGCCGGCGATCGCCACCAACAACCGCCTGGTCCTCAAGCCGACCGAGCTGACGCCGCTGACCGCCCTCGCCTTGGCCGACGTGCTCTACGAGGCCGGGTTGCCGCCGGAGATGCTCTCGGTCGTCACCGGCAATCCCTCGACCATGGGCGATGCGATGATCACCGATCCCGATGCGGATCTGGTCACCTTCACCGGCTCGGTCCGGGTCGGCAAGCACATCGCCAATACCGCCGGCTACAAGCGCATCGTGCTCGAGCTCGGCGGCAACGACCCGCTGATCGTCATGGAGGATGCCGATCTCGACAAGGCGGCCGAGCTTGCGGTCACTGGGGCGACCAAGAACTCCGGCCAGCGCTGCACCGCGGTGAAGCGCATCCTGGTGGTCGAGAGCGTCGCCGATGCCTTCTCGAAGCTCGTCGTCGAGAAGGCGAAGAAGCTGAAATGCGGCGACCCGATGGATGCAGCGACCGATGTCGGCACCGTCATCAACGCCCGCTCGGCCGCGCTCTTCCAGGCCCGCGTCGACGACGCCGTCTCGAAGGGGGCGCAGGTGCTGCACGGCAAGCGCGCCGAGGGCGCCCTGTTCCACCCGACGGTGGTCGACCACATCCCCTATGATTGCGAGCTCGTCCACGAGGAGACCTTCGGCCCGGTGATCCCGATCGTCCGCGTGCCGGACGACATCGCCGAGGTCATCCGCATCTCGAACGCGACCGCCTATGGCCTGTCATCGGGCGTCTGCACCAACCGCGTCGACTATCTCGCCCGCTTCGTCGACGAGCTCGAGGTCGGCACCGTCAACCTCTGGGAAGTCCCGGGCTACCGCATCGAGATGTCGCCCTTCGGCGGCATCAAGGATTCCGGCCTCGGCTACAAGGAAGGCGTCGTCGAAGCCATGAAAAGCTTCACAAACGTCAAAACATGGTCAATCCCATGGACCGCGTGA
>JAKFFL010000195.1:0-15956 GCA_036675225.1 Sphingomonas sp.
TGTGATCAGCCAGTTCTCCTTGCCCGGCTTGGTCCGCTCAGCCAGCGTCTGCGGGTCGCGCAAATCGGCGAGCTTGACGGCATTGGCCTCGGCGACTTCCTTCGGCGTCAGGTTGCGCACGAACACCGGCTGTTTTCGCCAGCTGGTCTTGATCGCCATGCCCGGCGCGATCTTGGAAATGTCGACTTCGGTCGAGGCCAGCGCCAGCACGTCCGCCGACGGGTTCATCTGGATGACCAGCGGCAAGGTGACCGCCGCCGCGCCGACGCCGGCGAAGCTGACCGCCGCGATGTTGATGAAATCGCGCCGACGGAGGCTGCTGTCGCTCTCCACCTCCGCAACCATGGTTCCTTCCGACGTCGCCATGACAACCTTTACGACCGACTGTTTGCAAATGCCCGGACGGGCACGAAAGCGAACCCCGTGGGCGGTGTCCCGCCACGGAATTGCCGCGCTGATAGCCGCGCATGCCGGGGCTGCCAAGGGCGGAATTGGTCAGCTGGCCGCGACGGCGGCCGCGGGTCCGGCCTGCTCTCCCTTCCAGCCGAGCCATGCCGAACGGGCCATGACGGCGGCGGCGTAGAGAACGACGACGATGACCAGCCAGCGCAACATTTCCAGCGGCATTTCCTTGACCAGATAGGCCGCGGCCAGGACCGCAGGAATGCCGCCGATCGCCAGCCCGAGGACGATCCTCAGATCGATCTCGCCGATGACGATGTGGCGGATGCTGGCGCCGGCGCCGGTCAGCGCCGCGCCGCCGGCCATGATCGGGAAGGCCAGCCTCGGGTCCATGCCCATCAGGCTGAACATGACCAGCGACGGCGCATAATTGCCAACCCCGAAGTTGAGCAGCAGGCCGAAGGCGAAATTGGCGCAGATGGCCAGGATCATCCAGGTCAGCGGCAGGCCGCTGGCGGTGCCGCCACCGGGCATCAGGTCGAGGTTGGTTAGCGTGTACATCAGCGCCGCGATCAACAAAGCGGCGGCGACCACGGCCTGGACCACCCACACCCGTGCCTTGGCCACCAGTGGCGCACCCATCAGCCCGCCCATCAGCAGCGCGATCACGCAGCCGACCAGCAGCACCGGGTCGACCAGCACTCCGAGCAGGGCGAGGAAGATGACCGCCTGCATCATCGACGGCGGCGTCAGGCCAACCAGCATCGTCGGCGGAATCAGGCGGTCGGGCACCAGCTTGCGGAACTTGAACCAGGCCATGGTCGGCGCGAACGAGCCGATGCCGAGCGTATCGAAGAAATTGACGACCGCGCCGATGCCCAGTGCCTCGAGCCTCGGCAGCGCCCGCTTGGCAAGCGCCGCGCGGGCCAGGATGAAGGCGAAGGCCAGGATCGCCAGGGACAGCGGAACCAGCAGTGCGATGAGCATGGCTGCCCCCTTTTCGCGGCATGGATGACGGCCGATCCTAGATGAACCGTGCGGGCGCGGCTATGGGGCGCGGATGCTTGCGCTCGATGACCAGCAACAGGCCGCCCGCGACTGGTTCGAATCGCTGCGCTCGCGCATTTGCGACGCCTTCGAGGCGATCGAGCGCGAGGCCGGCAGCGACGCCTCATTCGAGTTCATCCCCTGGGACCGGGAGGACCCGGACGGCGAGGCCGGTGGCGGCGGCGTCCGCGGCCAGATGAGCGGCAAGGTGTTTGAGAAAGTCGGGGTCAATGTCTCGACCGTCGGCGGCCGCTTCAGCGAGGAATTCGCGAGTTCGATTCCGGGCGCGGAGAATGATCCCAGCTTCTTCGCCACCGGCCTCAGCCTGGTCGCGCACATGGCCAACCCGCATGTGCCCGCGGTGCACATGAACACCCGTTTCCTGACGACGACGAAGCGCTGGTTCGGCGGCGGCGCCGACCTCAACCCCGCCATCCCCTATCAGGAGGACACGGACTCCTTCCACGCCAGGCTGCGCGCCGCCTGCGCCGCCCACGACCCGACCTTCTATCCGCGCTTCTCGAAATGGGCAGAGGACTATTTCTGGTTACCGCATCGCGGCGTCGCCCGCGGCGTCGGCGGCATCTTCTACGACCGGCTGGAGGACCATTTCGGCGCCCACTTCGCCTTCACCCGCGACGTCGGCGAGGCCTTCCTCGACATTTTTCCGCAAATCGTCCGCAGGCGCATGAACATTCCGTTCGACGAGGCGGACATGGACCGGCTGCTGGAATTTCGCGGCCGCTACGTCGAGTTCAACCTGCTCTACGACCGCGGGACATTGTTCGGGCTCAAGACCGGCGGCAACATCGACGCCATCCTGATGAGCCTGCCGCCGCTGGCGAAGTGGCAATGAGCCTCGAAGAGCTTCCCGCCGGCCAGCTCGCCGCCGTCGTCACCTACCTCGAAATGACGTCGCCGCCGACCGAGCCGGTGCCGCACGGATCGCTGCAGCTGTCTCGGGTCGCGCAGCCGGAGCCCGACGCGTATCGCGCCTTGTTCCGCAAGATCGGAGCACCCTGGCTATGGTTCTCGCGCCTGGCGATGAGCGATGCCGAGCTGACCGCCATCATCGGCGATCCCAGGATCGAATTGTTCGAGGTCGCCGCCGTTCAAGCGGTGGTCGGCATGCTGGAGCTGGATTTTCGCGTCGCGGGCGAATGCGAACTGGCCTTCGTCGGCCTGGTCCCCGAGCTCGCCGGTCAGGGCCATGGCCGCTGGCTGCTCGCCGAAGCACTGCACCGGGCCTGGCGCGCGGGCATCCGCCGGGTCCACGTCCATAGCTGCACGCTGGACCATCCGGCGGCGCTCGCCGCCTACCGCCGCGCCGGGTTCACGCCGTTCAAGCACGCCGTCGAGCGCTTCGCCGACCCGCGCCTGACCGGCATCCTGCCGGCCGACAGCGCGCCTCAGGTGCCGCTGCTGGGAACGCTCACCGAGTCCGGCCCCGACAGCTGCGCGTAAATCCGCGCCAGCATGACCAGCAGGAAGGTAGAGAATATCGCCGAGACCAATTGCGTGCAGACGGCGACGAACAAGGCGCCGACGGTCATCGGCTCGATCGGGTCGAACAATAGCTTGCTGGCGATGCCGATCACCGCGCCGACCGCCGCCATGACGATGATCATCAACAGCAGGAAGATGCAGAGCAGGCCGAACAGCTTCCACCAGTGGCCCGACGTCAGTTTCCAGCTTCTGCGGACGATATCGACCGGCCCGGCGCTTTCCACGCTCGCCACCGCCGAGGTCATCATCATGCGGATGCCGACGATGAGCAGGACAAGCATGATGAGCAGCGCCGCCGCCGCCTGGCCGCCGGTGGCGTTCTGCGGCGCCGTCCAGATTTCCGGGCCGATCGCATAAGCGGCGATGATCAGGGGCCCGGCCCACATCAGGCTCGCGGCCAGATAGGCCGGCACGCGCTTGGCGCCATGGCCGATGGCATTACCGACGGTCGCCCGCGCGCCGAGCGCCATGCGGATCATGGCCAGCTGCCCGACGAGCGCGATGATGGCGAAGGCTATGCCAATGACCGCGTCCTTGGTCGTTGCCGGGAACGGGCCGGCGCCGGGGTCGACGACCCCAAGCACGACTCCCGGCAGGAAGAACATCGCCAGCGCCACGGTGGCAATCAGCTTGCCGTCGCGCGCCAGGACGTCCTTGGTTTCGTCCCAGGCCCTGGACAGGGATAGTCTCGCCACGCGTGCCTCCTGCTTGGTTGTGCGTCTTATGGTCAGCGTTCCGGCCCGTGGCAATCGCGCTTGCGCGGCTCCACGCACGGGGCCATCTGGCCGACGATGGACCGGATTGCCGATGTCGAATGGCGGGTAGCCGAGGCGCTGACGCCCTACGAGGACGCCCTGGCGGTGATGAACGCGCGAGCGGCGGCGATTCGCGCCGGCGAGGCTGCCGAAATGGCCTGGCTGCTCGAGCACCCGCCGTTGTTCACCGCCGGCACCAGCGCCGCCGAGGAGGAATTGCTCAACCCGATGCATTTCCCGGTCCATGAAGCCGGACGCGGCGGGCGCTACACCTACCACGGCCCCGGCCAGCGCGTCGGCTATCTGATGCTCGACCTGGAGAAGCGCGGCCGCGACATCCGCTGCTTCGTCCACTCGCTCGAAGGCTGGCTGATCGCGGCCCTCGCCGACCTCGGCGTCGAGGCGCGCCGCGAGCCGGGCCGCATCGGATTGTGGGTCGGCCATGGTCCCGACGAAGCCAAGATCGCCGCCATCGGCGTGCGCGTGAAGCGCTGGGTGACGCTCCACGGCTTTTCGGTGAACGTCGCGCCCGATCTTTCCCATTTCGCCGGCATCGTCCCGTGCGGCATCCGCGAATTCGGCGTGACCAGCCTCGCGGCGCTCGGCAAAACCGCCGGCATGGCCGGCCTCGACCGGGCCCTGGCCGCGCATTTTCCCCGATTTCTGGCGGAATTGCGGGCCCGTGACAAAGTGCCTTGAGGCAAGTAGGCCTTGCGACTATTGTGCGCGCGATTTGAAACGGGGGACCCTCGCTCCAGATCGAAGATAATTAGGGAGTCTTGAATGCGTGCTCTTATCCTGGTCGCTTTCGCGGCCTTGGCGGTTTCGGCTTGCGGCCGCGAGGAAGCCCGTGACGACACGATGAACGCCGACGCCAATCTCATTACCGAGAATCTGACCGTCGACGCCAATCAGGTCAACGTCGTCACCACCGATAACGCAACAGCGAATGCGGTGGCGACGGACTTGACGACGAACGACGCCGATACCAATCTCGCCAACGGCATGTAATTGCGCCAAGCGTAAGCGGGAAATTAGGATTGGAAAGGAGGCCGTAGCCTGGCGCGGCGGCCTCCTTTCTCAATGAACTACAACAACAACAATGGGAGTTTGAAAATGCGTGCACTGATCCTCGTCGCGGTTGCGGCCCTGGCCGTCTCGGCCTGCAGCAAGACCGAAACCGTCGACAACACCATGAACGTCGATGAAACCATGACCACCAACGAGGTCCTGGCCAACGACACCGCCATGAACGTCGACATGAATGCCGTCGACGCCAACATGACGATGAATGCGGACGCCAACGCGACGGTCGACACCAACGCGGTGGACGCCAACACCACCAACGCCCAGTAAGGGCTTGGACGCCTCTTCACGGAGGCGTTGGCAATTTGAGAGGCTGCCGGTTATGCCGGCAGCCTCTTTTCATGTCCGCCGACGGAGCTATCTGGAAATGCGCACCCTTGCCCTGGCCCTCGCCGCCGCCTCGATCGCCCTCATCGGCTGCGGCAAGAAGCAGGCGACCGGCAACACCAGCGCCATTGACCAGGCGGTGACCGCCGAGGACTTCGCCGCCAATGACGCCACCGCGATCGACGCGGCGACCGGCGCCGACGCCAACATGGCCGCCGACGTCGATATCAACCTGGTTGAGAATGGCGACGACCGGAACCGATCGGGCGAAGCGTCACGCAGCAGGCCGCGCCCAAGCGCCGAAATCGACGCCGGCAACACGGCCGCGCCGTCACCGGCGCCGACGCTCGCCACCGAGCCGGCAAACGCGGTCACGCAATCGAATAGCAATTAGGGCAGCCCGACGACCTTATGGGTCTGCAGGCTCAGGCGCCATTTGGGCCGGGCCATCGCCAACCTGATCGCCGCCTGCATCGCCGCCTCGCGCTCGGCGCAATCCATCGGCTGGACCAGGAAATGGGTAAAGTCCCATCGCTCCAGCTCGGCCGGGTCGATCTCCCGCTGCGGCCAGACCAGCTTCAGCTCGTCGCCCCGGCGCTGGACGATTTCGGTTCCCGCCTTCGGGCTGATGCACAGCCAGTCGATGCCGGGGACCGCCGCCAGGGTGCCATTGCTCTCCGCCGCCACCCGGAAGCCGCGGGCGTGCAGCGCCGCGACCAGCGCCTCGTCCAGCTGCAGCATCGGCTCGCCGCCCGTCACCACGACCAGCCGTCCTTCCGAGCCCTCGCCCCACAGCGCGGCGACGTGATCGGCCAGCGAATCGGCATCGCCGAACTTGCCGCCGCCCGGCCCGTCGGTGCCGACAAAATCGGTGTCGCAGAAACTGCATTGCGCGGCCGCCCGGTCCTGCTCGCGCCCGGACCACAGGTTGCAGCCGGCAAAGCGCAGGAAGACCGCGCGGCTGCCCGATTGCACCCCTTCGCCCTGCAGCGTCAGGAAGGCCTCCTTGACCGCGTAGGTCATGCGGTCACGTAACGCGTCGGATCGGCCAGGCCCGCCTCGGCAAAGCCCCTGGCGCGCAGCCGGCAGGCGTCGCACGCCCCGCAGGCGGCCCCGTCGGGCGCCGGATCGTAGCAACTGTGGCTGAGGCCAGCGTCGAGGCCGAGCCGGTCCGCCTCGCGGGCGATGTCGGCCTTGGTCATCGCCAGCAGCGGCGCGTGAATGGTGAAGCGATCGCCCTCGACCCCGGCCTTGGTCGCTCGGTTGGCAAGCGCCTCGAAGGCGGCGATGAACTCGGGCCGGCAATCGGGATAGCCGGAAAAATCGACCGCGTTGACACCGACGAACAGGTCGCGGGCACCGGCCGCCTCGGCCCAGGCCAGAGCGAGGCTGAGGAAGACGGTGTTGCGGGCCGGAACATAGGTGACGGGAATGCCATCGCCGACTCCGTCCTTGGGCACATCCACGTCCGCGGTCAGCGCCGAGCCGCCGAACGCGCCGAGGTCAAGCGGCAGGACGAGGTGGCGGTCGGCCAGCAGCGCCGCGATCCGGTTCGCCGCGTCCAGCTCGACCCGGTGGCGCTGCCGGTAGTCGATGGTCAGCGCCAGCACCTCGAACCCGGTCTCGCGCGCCAGGGCGGCACAGACCATCGAATCGAGGCCGCC
Organism: Sphingomonas sp.; assembly: GCA_036675225.1. Taxonomy (GTDB): domain Bacteria; phylum Pseudomonadota; class Alphaproteobacteria; order Sphingomonadales; family Sphingomonadaceae; genus Sphingomicrobium. The sequence continues at coordinate 6,788 of JAKFFL010000195.1, forward strand.
GGACAGCAGCACCACCGCCTGTTTTGGTTTCGACGTCACGGGCGGGGACTTAGGCCCGAGCCGGGACAAAAAGAAGGGGCCGCCGGAGCGGCCCCAGGTTCGGACGGACAAGCGCCCGATAGGGAGGAAAGCGTGCCTGAAAAAACGGGCACGGCGCCCTTCTAGCCCGACTTGGTTAAACGGGGCCTTAATGACGCCGGGCAATCCCCGACCCGGCGCGCGTGCAGCACATAATTGAACGGATAGCCGCCGGAGATGCCCTGGGTTTCGATCCGCAGCGTCCTTGGCGTCAGCACGCGCACCTGCGAATGGCCGAAGCCGCCGCCCGGGCAGGTGTAGTGGATGACGGCATCGGTGGCGCTGGCGCGGATGACGACGCGCGTGCATTGCGCGCGGCGATGCTCCCATTGCGCCAGCACCGCCGCTTGCGGCACGCAGCGCCGCTCCGCATTGGCACCGGTGGCCGAGCGGCTGACTTCCCACAGGCCGCCGGATTCGGCGATAGCGGGCGGCAGCGTCGCCGCGCCCAGCACCAGCGCCGCCAGCCCCAGGCCGGCCGGCATCAGGAATCGGTCAACACGGACTCGCATGGGCCCATATTAAACTGAATTTCATGAACAAAAACTAGCTTTGCGCGAACCGGGCGATCTCTTCCAGCGTGATCGGGAAATCCGTCGCGCAGAAAGCGCAGTCGACGCGGATGAAGCCGTCGTCCCCGACCATCGCCGCTTGCTCGTCCGGCGGGAAGCGGGCGATCACCGACCGGACATAGTCGGGGTCGCAGCGGCAGCCCCGCGCCAGGGGCACGGGCGGCAATGTCCGCACCTCTTCCTCCTCGTGGAACAGCCGCCAGACGAGGTCGTCGAGCGGCAGGTCGGGGTCGGTAAGCTCCGTGTCCCTGACCGATCCGGCGAGGACGGCGACGTGCGGCCAGTCCGGATGGTCGAGCCGGGCGTGGAGGCGGTCCCGCCCCTCCTCCCCCTCGGGCAGATGCTGGAACAGCAGCCCGCCGGCGACCCAGCCCGCATCGCTCTTGCGCGCCGCCAGCCGGACGATGCTCGGGATCTGCTCGGACTGGGTGAAATAGGATTCGGCGGCCTGCGCCAGGCTGTCGCCGTCGAGCGGCACGATGCCCTGGTAGCGCTCGTCACTGGCCGGCTGGTCGAAGGTGATCGCCAGATAGCCGCGCCCGAATAGCGAGAACAGGTTTGGGTTCGGCCCCGCTTCCGCCAGCCGTTCCGGATCATGGCGGACATAGCCGCGCAGCGCCCCGCCGAGATAATCGCAAACCAGCAGATCGACGATCCCGCTCTCGGTCTGCGCCTGCAGCGTCATCTGCCCGCCCGGGTCCTTGAGCAGCGAGCCGAGCAAGGCGGCCAGCGCCAGCGCCTCGGCCAGCAATTGCTCGATGACCGGCGGATAGGCGTGGTTGGCAAGAATCGCGTCGATCGCCGGCCCGATCCGCACCAGCCGGCCGCGCGTATGGCGCGACGGGATGGTGATGCCGAGCGCGACGTCGATCGAGAGCTTGGGAAGGTCAGCCATTTATAGCCGTCAGGTAGGGGTTGGCCGGCGACGTCACAACTTGCCGAGGCACCAGAGCAGCAGCGACTTTTGCGCGTGCAGCCGGTTTTCGGCCTCGTCCCAGACCGCCGATTGCGGCCCGTCGATGACCGCCTCGGCGACTTCCTCGCCGCGATGGGCGGGCAGGCAGTGGAGGAACAAGGCCTCTTCCGCCGCCCCGGCCATCAGCGCCTCGTCCACGCGGTAGGGCGCCATCGCCGCCATTTTGTCCGGGCTGTCCGCCTGACCCATTGAGGTCCACGTGTCGGTGACCACCACCTCGGCGTCCGCGGCCGCCTCGCGCGGATCGCGGACGATGGGCACGGTGCGGCCGCGCGCCGCCGCTGCCTGCAGCACGTCGATGTCCGGCTCGTGACCGGCCGGGCAGGCGACACGAAGCTCGAAATGCATCAGCGAGGCCGCCTCGACCAGCGAGTTGCAGACATTGTTGCCATCGCCGAGCCACGCCCAGCGGCTGCCGGCGAGCCTGGCCTTGCGCTCAATCACGGTCAGCATGTCGGCAAGCAGCTGGCACGGGTGCGACAGATCGGTCAGCCCGTTGATCACCGGCACCGACGCATGCGCCGCCAGCGCGCTTGCCTTGGCGTGGTCGTCGGTGCGGATCAGAATCGCATCGGCGTAGCGCGACAGGACGCGGGCGGTATCGGCAATCGTCTCGCCGCGGCCAAGCTGGCTCGATCCGCTGTCGAGGACCAGCGCGCCGCCGCCCAATTGCCGCATGGCAACCTCGAAGCTGGCGCGGGTGCGGGTGCTGCTCTTCTCGAAGATCATCGCCAGCACGTACCCGGCGAGCGGCGCGTCGGCGTCCGCCTGGCCCTTCGGCCAGCCGGCGCGGGCGGCCTTGCGGTCCTGCGCGTCGTTCAGAATGGCGGCGATCGCCTCGCCGCCGGCGTCGGCCAAATTCAGGAAATGGCGAAGCTGGCTCACGCCGCCTCGGGCACCTCATATTCCGCCGCCGCCGCCGACAATCCGTCGATGAACTCGCGGATGTGGCGTTCCTCGATGTTGAGCGGCGGCAGGACGCGCACGACATTGTCGCCGGCCGCCACCGTCAGGATGCCGCGGGTGCGCAGATAGGAAACGAAGGCGCGGCTGTCGGACTTCAGCCGCACGCCGAGCATCAGGCCCAAGCCGCGGACGCTGTCGAACAGATGATCGTGGTTGGGGATCATCTGCTCCAGCGCCGATCGCAACCGGTCGCTGGTCTGCCGAACCTGGGCCAGGAAGTCGTCGTTGGCGACGATGTCGAGCACCGCCTGGCCGGCGGCCATCGCCAGCGGGTTGCCGCCATAGGTCGATCCGTGGGTGCCGATGACCATGCCGGCCGCCGCTTTCTCGGTCGCCAGGCAGGCGCCGAGCGGGAAGCCGCCGCCGATGCCCTTGGCCGAGGCCATGATGTCGGGCGTGATCCCATATTGCTCATGGGCGAACAACGTGCCGGTGCGGGCGACGCCACACTGCACTTCGTCGAGCACCAGCAGCAGGTCATGCTCGTCACACAAGGCACGCAGGCCCTGCAGGAAGGCCTTGCTCGCCGGGCGAATGCCACCCTCGCCCTGCACCGGCTCGACCAGGAAGCCGGCGGTATTCTCGTCCATCGCCGCCTTGGCCGCCTCCAGATTGTCGAACTCGACGACCTTGAAGCCGGGCAGCAGCGGCGAGAAGCCGTCGATCATCTTGACCTGGTCGGTGGCGCTGATCGCCCCCATCGTCCGGCCGTGGAAGGCATTTTTGAAGGTGATCAAGGTGTGCTTGTGGCGCTGGTCGTGGACGTGATGATAGCGCCGAGCCGTCTTGATCGCGCACTCGACCGCCTCGACGCCCGAATTGGTGAAGAACACCGTGTCGGCGAAGGTCAGCTCGGTCAGCCGCCTGGCGAACGCCTCGCCCTGGGGCGAGCCGTAGAGATTGGAGACGTGCATCAAGCGTCCCGCCTGCTCCTGGATCGCCTTGGTCAGATGCGGGTGGCCGTGGCCGAGGATGTTGACCGCGATGCCCGCCGCGAAGTCGAGATATTTCTCGCCGTTCTCGCCATACAGATAGGCCCCGTCGCCGCGCACCGGCCGCACGTCGCATCGCGGATAGACGGGCATGAGCGGCGTGATGGCCATTTGGCGGGGTTCCTTTCGAGCCTGGAATGCAAAAGGCGATCCGCTCGGACCGCCCTCGCGAGCCTATAGCCATGAGCCTTGATAAACGAAAGGGGCGCCCCGTTGCCGGAGCGCCCCTTCCTTACGCCTCACTCACATTTCAGGGACATTTCGGGGACATTGTATTCGGTGTCCCCGAAATACCACCCGAACTGCAAAGCTTAGTCGTGGCGATAACCGCGGTCGTCTTCCCAGCGGTCGTGGCGGCCGTCACGGTCGCGGTCCGACCAATTGCTGCTCCAGCGGTTGCCGTCGCGGGTATCGCGGTACAGCCGCTGCTCGAGCCGGACGAGCCGGACCTCGACCGCGCGCGCCTCGTTGTAGGTGAGGCCGCGGCCGTCGCGGGCGTTGCGGACCAGGCGCCGCTCGAGGTCACGGGCATCGTCCATCAGCTTGGCCGCTTCGCGGTTGCTGAGGATGTTGCGCCGGTCGAGCTGGCGGATCTGGCGCTGCAGCCGGTCGACCCGGACCTGCAGGGCGCGGACCTGGCCGTAATTGTTGTGATAGCCATAGGCCTGGCCATAAGGCGCGCCGTAGTTCGGGGCGTACTGCGCCGCGGCCGGGGCCGCGAGAGACAGGGCGCCGGCGGCGACAGCGGCGGAAATCAGGAACTTGCGCATCGTTGCTCTCCTTATGAGCGGTTGATGGCAATGGTCTGCACCCTTTCACTTGTTCGATTGCTGAATGCGCCCGTTATCCCTTGTTCACCCAAGTAAAAAACCAAGTTGCTGGATTTATTTGTTATTTGTTGTTCAGTTAGCCGCCGTTCATCGTTGCTTGCCGGCAGCGGCGCGGATGGCTGCATAGGACTCGAAGAATCGCCGGCGCGATTCGCTTCGGCGCAACGGGATAACCGTCACTCTGCGGATCGGAACGACTCCCATCAATGGCGCTCGGACCGCCACGGCAGCATGGCCCATTCGATCAGGTGGCGCGGTTCCCTGGCATCGGCAAGTCCGGTTGCGGGCCATTCGTCCTTCGCCGGCATGTGCCGCGTCCGGAAAACCCAATCCCACAACGGGGTCATCGCGCCGAAATTCTTGTGGTGGTGCGCCGGGTCCAGCGAGTGGTGGATGCGGTGATAGCGGTTGTCGACGAGCACCCCGCCGAGCGGTCCGAAATTGAGCCTGGTCGCCGAGTGGATGAACGTCGGCTGCAGCGTGAAGATATAACCGATGACGAGGGCGCGCGGGGCGAAGCCTAGTTCGACGACCATCATCGGCAATGTCACGCCGACGACCCAGAAAAAGGGCTCGCTCCAATGGTGGTAGGAATTGACCGCCGACAAATTTTCGACCGAATGATGGATCGAATGAAAGCGCCAGAGAAATCGGTGCTGAAAGCGGTGAAACCAATAAAAGAAGAAATCCGCCCACAGGAAAGCAAGAAACGTCGCCAGCGGGACTGCCAGCAACCCAGCCCACTCGAACCCCAACTTGTACGAGAATAAAGGCTCGAGCCCAATCGAAGGCAGCAGCCAGCCCGCTGACAGGCTGACGCCGTACCAAAGCGGCCACATCACGAACCAAACCTGCAGCCCGCGCAGGCGATCACCGAGACGCATATCGCCGCGCCGCCAGAGAATTTCGAGGATTGTCATGAAACCGACGCTGAAAAGCGCGACTGCGACAACAAAGAGCAGGTCCACCTATCCCCCAGACCCGAGCAGGCCGAGGATAGCACGGTTCAACGCAAAATCACCTTTGCATCCCAAAATTCGATTCGATTATGGATGCGGATTACGATCCTGCCGGCTCTGCAAACAAACCTGTCCTACAGGGCCGAAATCTGTTTCAAGCTGGCCGATGCGCCGTTCTCGCTTTCTCTCAGCCCTCCCGCTGGCCTCGACCCCGAGCATGGCCAGTGCGACCATTGTGCGCATTCGGCGCGAAATTGATGAAGTTGACGACCCCTGATTTCGTGCGCCCAAGGGCCACCGAATCCATGACTTTTGTGAACTTAGTGAACGTAAGGGCCGACGAACGCCCTCAGGCCTTGATCTTCCACCCGCTCTTGAGCAGCGCGTAGCAGGCGGCCCAGAGGGCGAGGTTGAGCAGCAGCAGCCCAATGGCGCCGACGATTAGCGGCGAATCCGTCACGCCGAGGAAGCCGTAGCGGAAGCCGGAGATGACGTAGAAGAAGGGGTTGGCGTGACTGACCGCCTGGAAGGTCGAAGACAATTGCTCGACCGAATAAAAGGTCCCCGACAGCAAGGCCAAGGGCGCGACGACGAAATTGGTGATCATCGCCGAATGGTCGAACTTGTCGGCCCAGATCGAGGTCATCAGGCCGAGGAAGGCGAGCATCAGCGATCCCATCAGGCCGAACCACAAGGCGGCGAGCGGGTGGCGGACATCGACCGACACGCCCGGCCACAACGCCATCGCCAGCCAGACGGCGGCGCCGACCAGGAAGGCGCGGGTCAGCGCCGCCCCGACCAGCCCGGCGATCAACTCGCCGGTCGACAAAGGCGGCATCAGATAATCGACGATCGTGCCCTGCATCTTGCCGACGAGGAGGGAGAAGGAGCTGTTGGCGAAGCTGTTCTGGAGCATGGCCATGACGATCAGGCCCGGCGCCAGGAAATCGGCGAAGGGGACGCCGAGCACCTCGCGTCCGGCGCGGCCGATGGCGACGGTGAAGATGACCAGATAGAGCATGGTGGTGACCGCCGGCGCCCACACCGTCTGCATCTGCACCTTGAAGAAGCGCATCACCTCCTTGATATAAAGGGTCCTGAGCCCTCCCCAGTTGACGCCGTTGAGCGTGGCCTCGCCCGGCCGGGTGCGGACCCAGGCTTTGTGCGGCGAGTTGGAGGGCTGGTCGTTCACGGCCGCTTCGCCTATCGGCTGCGGCGGCGCGCGGCAACATAAGTTGGAGTTTCCTGATCAATGTCCTGGACTGAAGAACGGATCGAGCGCCTCAAGAAGATGTGGCACGACGGCGCCACCGCCAGCCAGATCGCCGACGAGCTCGGCGGCGTCAGCCGCAACGCGGTGATCGGCAAGGCGCACCGCCTCGGGCTGGAAGCGCGCCCGTCGCCGGTCAAGCCCGGCGAGGAGAAGGAAGCACCCAAGAAGCCGGCCAGGGCCGCCGCGCCCAAGGCCGCGCGGCCGGCGAGGTCCGAATCCGCCGCCGCCGCTCATGCCGACGATGTCGCACCCGGCGACGCGCCCGACGGTGCCGGCCCCGACGTCAGCGGCCCGCCGCCTGCCCCGCCCAGCCCGAAGCAGCCCGATTCGACCATGCAGTATCGCTCGGTCGGCCCGGGCGGCTTCATCCGTCAGGGCCCGGGCGACACCCAGGCGCCGATCCCGCCGGCGCCGCCGCGCCGGCTGGTCCCGGCCAAGCCCAGCGCCGAGGTCGCCGACAAGACCAGCCTGCTCGACTTGAACGACCGCATCTGCCGCTGGCCGATCGGCCATCCGGGCGAGCCCGACTTCCATTTCTGCGGCCAGGCCGCCAATCCCGGCTTCCCTTATTGCGTCACCCATTGCGGCGTCGCCTACCAGGCGCAGCTGCCCCGCCGCGACCGCCGCCCGCCGCCGCCCATGCCGTTCGGCGGGCCGCGTGTTCGCTAGGATCGCAGGAAGGCGCGGATTTCCTGCTGGATGACCGGCCAGGCCGGCTCGTCGCGCAGCGGGATGTGGTTGGCGCTGTCGAACTCGACGAAACGGGCGCCCGGAATCGCCTCGGCGACCTGGCGGCCTGCCTCGACCGGCGCATTGCCGTCGCGGCTGGCGTGCAGCACCAGGGTCTCGGCCGCGATCCGTGGCAGCGCGTCGCGGACATCGATTAGCGACGCCAGTTCGATCATCGGCTCCATGTTCCGGACCGGCCCCAGCGTGTCGAACAGCCGGTTGTGCCAGCCGATCAGTTCTTCGCTCGCCGACGGGAAATAAAGCGTGATGAACATCTCCCCGAGCAGGCTGCGGCGAAAGGCCGGCCGCCGCCGGTTCATCGCCAGCAGCGATTCCCGATAGGCGACCTCCTCTGGGTCGTTGCGGACCCGCCAACCGGCGCCGAAGCCGTTGACAATGACGAGCTTGCGCACCCGGTCCGGATGGCGCGCCGCGAAGGCCATGGCGAAGGCGGCGCCGTGCGAGATGCCGAGCAGGTCGCAGCGCTCGACGCCGGCCGCCGCGACCACCGCTTCGAGATCGCCGACCAGGTTCTCGAAGGTGAAGCCCGGCGGATCCCATTCCGACAGGCCGAAGCCGCGCAAATCCATCCGGATCAGCCGGCGTGACTGGGCCATTTCCTCCAGCCAATGGCCGTAGACCGGGCTGGTCCAGTCATGCTCCAGATGGGTCATCCAATTGGCCGCCTTGACCAAGGGAAAACCGTCCCCGCTCACCGCATAAGCGATCTTCGCGCCATCCGCCGCGGCGCAACTTGCGAGCTCATCGGCGACCCGCTGGCCGGTTGGTGGAGGCGGAACTTTCGCGGCGGACTCCAGGCGGCGGCGCCAGGTGGCCGGGGGCAGACCGAATTCCCGCTTGAAAGCGCGGTTGAACGCGGCCTCGCTATTGAATCCGACCGCATAAGCGATGCTGGCGCTGTTATCGCGACCGTCGCGCAGCATGTTCGCCGCCATCCGCATCCGCCACGCCGCGCAATAGCGCATCGGCGGTTCGCCGATCAGCTTGACGAAGCGCTCGCCGAGCACGGTCCGCGAGACGCCGACCTCGCGCGCCAGTCCCTCGACGTCGAAATCCTCGGCAAAACGGTTATGGATGATCGACAAAGCCCGCGACACGGCCGGGTCGGCGAGCCCGCGCAGCCAGCCCTTGGCGTCCGCCGGCAGTTGCTCGACATATTCGCGCACCGCCTGCGCCAGGAACAGCTCGGCCAGGCGGGCGACGGTCTCCGGCGATGGATTCTGTTCCGCGAGAAACCGCATCGAGCTGTCGAGCCACTGCGCCTCACCGCCGCGGACATTGAGTGTGAGCAGCGCCGGCAGCGCCTGGAGAAGCGGATGCTCGCTGCTCTTGGCCGCGCCCAGGAAGCCGCACCAGACCTCGGACTTGGGCCCGTCGGTGCCGCTCGAGACGTGATGCACGCCGTCGGCGGTGATCCAGCCGATTTCGCTGGCCTTGGCGGGCGGCAGGCCGCTCCGGCTGGCGAGGGTATGTGGATCGTTGCGTGGCAGGATCGCGACCGATCCGGCCTCCAGGGTCACGGGCGTCATGCCTTCGACCTCCACGATCAGCTGTCCGGAGCGGACGTAATGATAGCTGATCAGCTTCTCGGGCTGGGAGAAGAAGGGCGCGAAATGATTTGTCCCGAACTGGGCGAGGACACAGAAATCACCGCTGAACTCGCCGTCGATCACCACTCCGCCGGTCAGGCGCAGCGACCCGAGAATGTCGTCGAGAACGTCCATCGGCATCCCCTGCCCGGCGTTTCAGTCAAATCATCCGGCATGTCGGTCA
>JAKFFL010000194.1:0-2646 GCA_036675225.1 Sphingomonas sp.
GCAACGGCTCACGCTCGAAGCGATTGTCGACGATACGACCACCAATTCCGACGTATCGGTGAGCATGGGCCTGATCGTCACGGAATTGGTGATCAACGCGATCAAGCATGCGTTCACGGATCAAACCCGTGGCGGCAAGATCACCGTCTCCTTTAAGACTGACGAAGGAGCATGGCTGTTGTCCGTGTCGGATAATGGGTCGGGAATGCCGGTCGGCGAGAATCGCGGCAAGCCGGGTCTCGGGACTGGGATCGTCGAGGCCTTGTCCAGGCAGCTCGATGCGAGCGTGACGACGATTGACGCCAATCCGGGTACGCGAGTGGAAGTGCGGCACGGCCAAGGCTGAATCGACAATGGGTGGCTCGGCAATCTCGCCGTCTTAACTCGAAGCGCCCCGACGCGGCCCCAGTCTGTAGTGATTGGCAGTCAAACGATCGACCCGGGGATAAAGCCCGGGTTTCCGCGAGATTAGGTAGACTCCGGACACAGGGCGTACAAGCGCGCATCGCCGTCCCAAGCAACAGCCTGATGGTGCCCGAGAGACCAATGGAGAGCTCCCGCTGAGACGAGGGGCATTGCCATGGGCTTCAACAGCCAGCTGATAGACTCGCCAACACCCGCGCAACCCGAGGCGGAGCTAATTCTCGACAACCTCCGCGCATTGCGTAGTCAGATCGTGACCGCGTGGCGAGAGCGTGCGGTGCTGCTCACCGCCGATGAACGTGTCGAGCTGCGCAATGAGATCAAGGAAACTTGCGAGTTCCTGGAGTTGCTCACCCGCAAGGATTGAGCGGTCGGGCGACGAGCGACCGACCGCTGGATCGCGGCTATTTTCCTACACGAACCAGATCGGTTACTGTGCGCTCCATGCGCAAACCAACATTCCCCGGCACCCTCCCCGCCGACGCCCTCGCCTGGACCGAGCGCGGCGACGACGGCCCTGACTTGTGCTTCACCCCCGTCCCCCGCCTGCGCCGCCGCCGCGACGGCTGGAGCGAGGAGCGGCAGCGGGCCTTCATCGCCGCATTGGCATTGTGCGGCACGGTTCGCCATGCCGCCCGCGCCGTCGGCTCGACCGCCCGCAGCGCCTACCGCTTGCTCGACGCGCCCGGCGCGGACAGCTTCGCCGCGGCGTGGGATGCGGCGATCGACCAGGGTTATGCCCGGCTCCAGATGGAGGCGCTCGAACGGGCGTTGAAGGGTGCCTTCGTCCCCGTCTATCGCCGCGGCAAACTGGTCCGGGTCGAGCATCGCCGCAGCGACAGGCTGGCGATCGCCTTGCTCAACGGCCAGGACCGCGACCCCAACATCTTCCGCCGCACCGCCGTCTCGCGCCGCGAGCATCGCCTCGACCTCGCCGCCAGAGACGCCGCCGAGGCCGAGCGCGACCGCCGCATCGCCGAAGCCGAGGAAGCCTATCAGGCCGAGGTCCAGCGGCTGATCGACCGGATCCACACCGGTCCGCGCATCGTCGCGCTTTAACGTCACGTAAGGTCGCACGAAATGGCAGGTTTACCCGGGACTTTTGCGAACTTTACGACGCTAAGCGGCTGTTCCACGCAGCCGCGCAATGTTTCACGCCAGCAGGCGCACTGCCGCCATGCCGGCGAACAAACCGGCGACAGACAACACCACCGAGCCGCCGGTATAGAGCGCCAGATCGGCGAAGGCGCCGCGCTCCCACAGCAAGGCGGAATCGAGGCTGAAGGCGGAGAATGTCGTGAAGCCGCCGAGCAGGCCGGTGGTCAGCAGCAGCTTGACATGCTGGTCGACGCCCGTGCGCAACGCGAAAAAAGCGACCAGCACGCCCATCAGGAAGGAACCGAGGACATTGATCGCCAGCGTGCCGATCGGGAAGGCGTAGCCGAGGCGCGCGGCACCGAGGTTGACGGCGTGGCGCAGCGCGGCACCGATCCCGCCGCCGAGGAAAACCAGGGCAAAATGCATCGTCGCCTGCCTAGCGCGCCGTCGCCACGCCGCCTAGTCGGCCGCGATCCCCGCCGTCGCCGCCGCCTCATGGTCGGCCCGCGCGGTCGGCAGCAGCCATTCGCAGAAGCGCTTGATCTTGGGCGACTGCCGGCGATGCTCGGGGCAGACCACCCAATAGCCCCAGCCGCGCGAGCTCAGCTCGGCGAACGGCCGCACCAGCCGGCCCTCGGTCAGGTCCCAGCGCCAGAAGAAGGGAGTCAGCATGGCGATGCCGCGGCTGGCCATCGCCGCCGTCCCCTCGGCGGTCTGCGAATCGAACTGGATTCCGACCCGCGGCGGCCGGTCGGGAATTTCGACGCCGCGGTCGGCCAGCCACTGGTGCAGCCACGGGTCGGCGCTGTTGACCTGCGGCTGGTCGATGAGGTCGGCCGGCTCCATCCGCCGCCCGCCATGCTGCGCGCGCCATTCGGCGAGATATTTCGGGCTGCAGATCGGCGTGAAGTCGATCTCGAACAACTGCTGGGCATGGACTCCCGGCCAGTCGCCCATGCCGGCGCGGATGGCGACGTCGACGTCGGTGTTGGCGAAATCGATGAGGTCGTTATTGGCGTCGAGCCGCACCGCCAGCTCGGGATGGTCCATCTGGAAGCCGCCGAGCCGCCACGCCAGCCAGGTGTTGGCGAAGGTCGAGGTGGTCGAGATGCTGAGCATGTTGGC
>JAKFFL010000214.1:0-15701 GCA_036675225.1 Sphingomonas sp.
AAGGACCACATCAAGACCATCGGCCTGTTCAACACCAAGGCGAAGAACGTCATCGCGCTCTCGCAAAAGCTGCTCGCCGAGCATGGTGGCAAGGTGCCCCAGGACCGCGCGGCGCTCGAAAGCCTGCCCGGAGTCGGCCGCAAGACCGCCAACGTCGTCCTCAACACCGCCTTCGGCCAGGAGACGTTCGCGGTCGACACCCATATCTTCCGGGTCTGCAACCGCACCGGCCTGGCGCCCGGCAAGACGCCGCTGGCGGTAGAATTGGGGCTGGAAAAGGCGGTGCCGGCGCCGTTCCGCCGCGGCGCCCACCACTGGCTGATCCTGCACGGCCGCTACATCTGCAAGGCGAGGAAGCCGGAGTGCTGGCGCTGCCCGGTCGTCGATTTGTGCGCCTACGTACCGAAGACGCCGGCGCCGGCTAGCGCCAAACCCGCTCGAACCGCGAGCCCAGGCCGGTGAGCAGCTCATATTGCGACATGCCGCTGCGCTCGGCGGCCTGAGGCAAATCATAATCCACCTCGACCCAGTCGCCCTCGCCGACGGCAACGCCATCGCAGCCGAAGATCAGCAGGTCCATCGACACGCGCCCGAGCAGCGGCAGTGTTGAATCGCCGACCCGGGCTGTGCCCTTGCCGGAAAATCCCCGGAAATAGCCGTCGGCATAACCGATGTTGACGACGACCGCGTTCGTGTCGCGCTCGCAAGCGAAGGTGGCGCCATAACCGCAGCTTTCGCCGGCCATCACCCGGCGGCGCTGCACCACTTGCGCTTCCAGATGCGCAACCTGGGCGATATGCCCCTGCGCCTCGGCCCGTGGCACGCCGCCGTAGAGCGCCAGGCCGGGCCGGACCAGGTCGAAGCTGTAGTCGGGGCCGAGGCAAATGCCGGCCGAATTGGCCAGGCTATAGCGGCGCGCCGGGATCGCATCGGCGGCGGCGCGGAAGCGGTCGAGTTGCGCGCGATTGAGCCCATGGTCCTCGTCGGCGCAGGCGAGGTGGCTGTGCAAAGTGTCGATGGCGAGACCGTCGAGCACGGCCGCGTCCTCGAGCCGCAGGCCGAGCCGGTTCATGCCAGTGTCGATCATCACGTCGCACGGGGCGTCGCCGCCGAGCTGCTTCCAGCGCGCCACTTGCTCGGGCGAATTGAGCGTCGGCCGCGCTGCGCCGATCTTGTCGTCCGGACCGGGCCCATGCAGGACAACCAGCGAGACGCCGTCCGGCACCGGCCCGATCTGCGCCGCTTCCCACCAGGTCGAGACGAAAAAGTCTCGGCAGCCGGCGTCGAGCAACGCCTCGAATGTCCCGCGCGCGCCGATGCCATAGCCGTCGGCCTTGATCGCCGCTCCCGCTATGACGCCGGCGCGGTCCGCCAGCCAGCGCCAATTGGCCTGGAGCGCGGCGCGGTCGATGGTCAGGCGAAGCGGCTGGTGCATCCCGTCCGCCTAGCCAGCGCGATTCGCGCCGTCGAGAGACGCTTTTGCCTGCTCCCAGTTTTTCCCGTCGAAGCGTTCAATTTCCAGCTCCACCGACGCGTCGAGGCAATGCGCGTTGAGGCTCCAGCAACCGGGATGGCTGCGCGGCTGGTAGAAGCTTTTGACGCCGCAGGTCCTGCAGAACAGATGATCGGCGCCGCCGCTGCCGAAGCGATAGCTGGCCAGGGCGTCGCGGCCCGTCAGAAGTTCGAAACGCTCGTGCGGCACCATGACATGCAGGAAGCCGGTCATCGCGCAGATCGAGCAATTGCAGTCGAGCCCGGGCACCGGCGGCGGCGGCAACTCAGCCACGAACCGCACCGCCCCGCAATGACAGCCGCCTTGAACCTCCATGGTCGGCGTCTAGAAGTCTCTCCGGCGCCGAGGCAAGCCGCGCGTCACGATTCCCGGTTGCACGCGCATTTCCGATAAGTATCGTGCGCACTGAGATTTATCGTAGGAATCGAAAGCCATGGGTCAGTCCGCCTTGCTCGTTGAGCCGCATTCGGAAGGACTTGGGAAGGAACCCTTGCTCTCCCCCAGCTTCGCCAAGCTGCAGGAACTCACCCGCCATGGCTATCTGCCCGATGCCACCCCGCACGGCGACGGCATATTGCTGCGCCACCCGAGCGCGCCCGATTTGGTGCTTCGTGCCGATGGAAGCATCGAATTGCCCGTCGCCCAAGGCACCAAGGGCAAGCCGGCCAGGGCGGCCAGGATCCGGCGGCAGATTTCCTGGCGCCGGACCTTCCTGTTCCTGATCGTGCTGATGGTCGGGATCTGCGTCGGCTGGCTGATGACGGCGATCCTCTTCACCTGAGACAATAGCCCGGCATCTGGGCCGACTATCACCGCTGCCTGCACGCGCAAAAAATCGGTCGACCATCGGCATTTCATCAGGCCGTGGCCATGGCCGAATGCGCCGCAAACAGTCGAATCTTCTCCGTGGCCGCCAGTCTTTGCCGGCCAGCAAATCGGAGGAGAAATTTCATGCTGAGCAATCCATTCCGTCTTTCCCTCGTCGCCGTGATCGCCGCAAGCGCCGCAACCCCCGCCTGGGCCGATGCCACGCCCGAATGCAACGTTGGAGCCGGCGTCAACAGCACTGAGTGCGGTGTGAATGCGCTGTCCAACGGCATCAGAAGCACCGCCGTCGGCGATTCCTCGACCGCTGCGGGCGTCAACAGCACGTCTCTCGGCACCAGCTCGGCGGCATCCGGCAATGGATCGATCGCCATTGGCGCGCCCAATCCTGTGTCCGGTGTTTCGACGACTGCGGCAGGAACGGTGAGCCTTGCCATTGGCGCCGGTGCCCAAACCACCGCGCCAGCCCTGGCGGCGACCGCCATCGGCCCGAGCGCGCTTGCGTCGAACACCGGGGCGGTCGCGCTTGGCGGACGCACGCAATCGACAGCCCAGGGCGCGACGGCGCTCGGCAATGAATCCCTGGCGTCTGGCGATTTTTCAATCGTAGTCGGCTATCAGGGAGCGGCTTCCGCGGCCGGCGCCATTTCCATCGGCCACACCGCGCAGGCGACGGGACTTTTGTCCGTCTCGCTTGGTAATGTCGCGGTCGGCTCGGGCGAGAACGCGACCGCGCTCGGCGCCGAAACCACCGCGAGCGCGCTTTCGGCTACCGCCCTTGGTTACCAATCGGTCGCGAGCGGCATCGCGTCGAGCGCGCTTGGCCACAATAGCGACGCGACCGGGCTCGGCGCGACGGCCGTCGGCGTCAGCGCCCAGGCGACGCAGAACTTCGCTACCGCGATCGGCCGTCTCGCCAACGCCAATTTTGTCGGCTCGACCGCGGTCGGGAACGGGGCCGCCACTACTGCCGCCAATCAGGTGGCGCTCGGCGGCACGGGCAGCGCCGTCCGCGTCGGCGATATCACCGCCTCGACCGCGGCGCAGCAGGTGAGCAGCGTCGGCCTGGCGACCGTCGATGCCAACGGCGTCCTCGGCCGCGACACGACCATCATGCCTGCCCTGAGCACGCAATCAGCCGCGATCGGCGCCTTGCAAACCGATACAGCGACCTTGTTCGACTTGACCGATGGGCTCCGCCGCGATGTCCGTGACGCCAACGAGGGCGTGGCCATGGCACTGGCGATGGATAGCCCAAATATCCCCGCGGGAGCCAGCTTCGCCGTTTCGGGCGGGGTTGGCTACTTCAAGAACCGGGCGGCCTTCGCGGCGGCGATTTCCGCTGCGGTCGGGACCATGTCGTCGCTGTCGGCCGGTGTCGGCTACGGCTTCAACAGCAAGGAGTTGGGGGCACGGGCCGGGTTCCAGTTCGCCTGGTAGCGTCCCCGGCCGGCCGGTGGACGTGACGCGGGGCCGGATTCCTCCGAGTCCGGTCCCGTTGCCCTCGGTCGCGCTCGCAAGAAAAAAGGCGCGGACCAATTGCGGTCCGCGCCCCGGCGCCGAGGGAGGCGCCATTCAAGCTGTTCGCTCCTATCGCGCCGAGGCGACGAGGATCGGCGATCCGGACTTGGCGACGGCGAGCAGTTGCTCGCGTTGTGCGGCGGCCTTGGCGACTGTTTCTTCGCGGCAGTGGCGGATAGCGTTCTTGCCTTCAAGGTCGACATCAGACGCGCTGCCGCAGACGTCGCGCGCTGCCTTGGCGATCCGCAGGTCGAGCTCCTGCTGCCCGGTCGCGCTCGACAAGTCGAGGTCGGCGGTATGGACGATGCTGGTCGCGGTGACTGGCTCGAACGCATTGGCGATAGTCGGCGTGACGGTGGCGGCGGAAGCAATCAACGCCAGCGCGAAAAATGCGGTGTTCCTCATCGTCGTTCCCCTTTTTCAAACCCGAAAGCCTCGGGAGCGACCTTCCACCTATGCCCGTAAATCAGTTTTGATAAGCAACGATGTTGTGGTATCGTTCTGCATTATTGCAGAATGCGCTGGCTTTCGGATTGCAGCAGGATGGGCCCGTGTTCGACTGGAACGACCTTCGCTATTTCCTCGCCGTCGCCAGGACCGGCAGCACGCTCGCGGCCGGGCGCGCGCTGCGGGTCAGCCAGACCACGGTGGCGCGGCGGGTCGCGGCGCTCGAGGAGGCGATCGGGCAGCCGTTGTTCGATCGCCGCCAGGCCGGTTACACTCTGACCCCGGCCGGCGAGGCATTGCTGGCCCAGGCCGAGCGGGTCGAGCTATCCGCCACCGCCTTTGCCGAAGCGGCGGCTGCCCATGCCCGCGACCTCAGCGGTTCGGTCCGTATCACCTCGGAAGACATTTACATGCAGGGATTGGTCTCGCCGCTGCTGCGCGAGCTGCATGACTTGCATCCGGAAATCATGATCGAGATCGACTCATCGTCGGACACCCGTGACCTTGGCGCCGGCGAGGCCGACATTGCCTTGCGCTCGAGCTCGAAGGACCAGCCCGCCGGCCTCGTCGGCCGCCAGCTCGGCAAGGACGATTGGACGCTCTACTGCAGCCGCGACTATGCGGCGCGCAAGGGCGTTCCGGTCTCGGCCAGGGACTTGAAGACCCATGCCATCGTCGGCGGTGGCGGCGGCGCCTTGTGGCGGCATTACCAGCTCTGGCTGCAGCAGCTCGGGCTCGAGGATCAGGTGGCGATGCACCATGCCAATTCCACCGGTCTCTTAACCGCGGTGCGCTCGGGCTTCGGCATCGCGGTCCTGCCGTGCATCGTCGCCGACGCCGACCCGGACCTCATCCGCTGCATCCCCCCGCGCCCCGACCATGGCCGCACCATGTGGCTGCTGACCCATGAGCGCGTGCGCAAGGAGCCCAGGGTGCGGGCGGTGATGGATTTCCTCGCCGACCGGCTGACCAGACATGCCCGCCGTCTGGAACAAGCTCGGACCTCAGCGGCGGCCTAGAGCAGGCCGAAAACGACGGCCGCGACCGATGCCAGCGCCGGCATGCTGCCAATGACAATGCCCACGGACTGCGGACTTGCCGCACTCTCCTCGCGGCAGCGTCCGCTCCCACAGGCTTTTCATTCGACGGTGACGCTCTTGGCGAGGTTGCGCGGCTGGTCGACGTCGGTGCCCTTGAGCACCGCGACATGATAAGCAAGCAATTGCACCGGCACCGCATAAACCAAGGGCGCTATCAGTGGATGGACCTCGGGCATTTCGATGGTGGCGATGCAGCCCTCGCCAGCCTCGGCGATGCCGCGCGCGTCGCTGATCAGCACGATCTTGCCGCCCCGCGCGCGCACCTCCTGCATATTGCTGACGGTCTTCTCGAACAAGGGGCCTGACGGCGCCAGGACGATCACCGGGACATTGTCGTCGATCAGCGCGATCGGCCCGTGCTTCATCTCGCCGGCGGCATAGCCCTCGGCGTGGATGTAGCTGATTTCCTTCAGCTTGAGCGCCCCCTCCAGCGCCATCGGATAGTCGGGTCCGCGACCGAGGTAGAGGACGTCGCGCGCCGGCACGATGAGGTGCGCCATGGCGGCGATCTCCTCGTCATGGCCGAGCGCCGCGTTCAGCGCCGCCGGCGCTTCCTGCAGATGGGTGACGATGCCTTTCTCCTCGTCACGAGTCATCCGGCCCTTGGCGCAGGCCAGCGTCGTCGCCAGCGCCGCCAGCACCGCCAGCTGGCAGGTGAAGGCCTTGGTCGAGGCGACGCCGATCTCCGGCCCGGCGTGGGTCGGCAGCAGCAAATCGGCCTGCCGCGCCATCGAGCTGGTCGGCACGTTGACGACGACGGCGATGGTCTGGCCTTCGGCGCGGGCATGCTGCAGAGCCGCCAGCGTGTCGGCGGTCTCGCCCGACTGGCTGATGAACAAAGACAGCCCGCCCTTCTCCAGCACCGGCTCGCGATAACGGAACTCGCTCGCGACATCGATGTCGACCGGCACGCGCGCGAAGCGCTCGAACCAATATTTGGCGACCAGCCCGGCGTAATAGGACGTGCCGCAGGCGACGATGGTGACACGGTCGATGCTGGCCAGATCGAAGTCGAACGCCGGCAGCGCCACCTGGCCTTGGAATGGCCGCACGTAGCTCTGCAGCGTCTGCGCGACGACGATCGGCTGCTCGAAGATTTCCTTGCGCATGAAATGGGCATGGTTGCCCTTGTCGATGCGGTCGGCCGAGGCGCCGGAATGGACGACCTCGCGCTCGACGGGCGTGTTGGCGCGGTCGAAAATCTGGACAGTGTCGCGGCGCAACACCGCCCAGTCGCCTTCCTCGAGATAGGCGATGCGCTGCGTGAACGGCGCCAGCGCCAGCGCGTCGGAACCGAGATAATTCTCGCCCTCGCCATAGCCGAGCGTCAGCGGCGACCCCATGCGCGCGCCGATGATCAGATCGGGATGATCACGGAACAGGAAGGCGATTCCGAAAGCCCCGTGCAGCCGCGGCAGCACCGCCGCCACCGCATCCTCCGGCCGCGACCCGCGCTCGATCTCGCGGGCGACCAGATGGGCGACCACCTCGCTGTCTGTTTCGGACTCGAACGTCCGACCATCGGCGATCAGCTCGTCGCGCAGGGGCTTGAAATTCTCGATGATGCCGTTGTGGACCAAAGCCACCGGCCCGGCGATATGCGGATGGGCGTTGCCGACGGTCGGCGCGCCGTGAGTCGCCCAGCGCGTGTGGGCGATGCCGACCTGCCCATGCAGCGGCTCGGACGCCAGCACCCGCGCCAGGTTCTCCAGCTTTCCCTCTGCTCGGCGGCGCTCGAAGCCGCCCTTGTCGACGGTCGCAATGCCGGCGCTGTCATAGCCGCGATATTCGAGGCGCTTCAATCCGTCGAACAGCCGCTGCGCGACCGGCTGCCTGCCAATGATGCCGACGATGCCACACATTTATCCGGCCGAGTCCTTTTTCGCCTGCTGCCGCTTGCGGAAGCGGGCGGCCCAGCCGGCGAGGCCCTTCTGCTCGCCGCGCGCGATCGCCAGCTCGTCGGCGGCGACATTTTTCGTAATCACCGAGCCGGCACCGATGATGGCACCGTCGCCGACGCTGACTGGTGCCACCAAGGCGGTGTTGGAGCCGATGAACGCGCCCTCCCCGATCACCGTCGGATATTTGCCGAACCCGTCATAATTGCAGGTGATGGTGCCGGCGCCGATATTGGCCTTCGTGCCGACGTTGGCGTCGCCGATATAGGACAGATGGTTGGCCTTGGCGCCGGCGCCCAGCCGCGCCTTCTTGACCTCGACGAAATTGCCGACCTTGGCGCCGACCTCAAGCACCGTGCCGGGCCGCAGCCGCGCGAACGGCCCGACTTCGCAGCCGCCGGCGATGGTCGCGCCCTCGATATGGCAGAAGGCGCGGATGGTCGCGCCTTCGTCGATCGTCACCCCGGTGCCGAAAACGACGTGCGGCTCGATCGTGCAATCGCGGCCAAGCCGCGTGTCATGGCTGAACCAGACGCTTTCCGGGTCGACCAGGGTCGCGCCTTGATCGAGCGCCTCCTCGCGCCGCCGGCGCTGCCAGTCGAGCTCGAGATGCGCCAGCTCGGCGCGGCTGTTGACCCCGGCGGTCTGCCACGGATCGGTCTCGACCGCGACCGAGGCTCTGGCCTCCGCAGCGGCGACCATAACCACGTCCGGCAAATAATATTCGCCCGCCGCATTGTCGTTGCCGACCTTGGCAAGCCAGCGCCACAGGTCCGCCGAGCGAACCGCCATCATGCCGCTGTTGCACAGGCGGACGGCGCGCTCGGCATCACTCGCGTCCTTATATTCGACCATCTTGGCGATGGTGTCGCCGTCGCCGAGGATGACGCGGCCATAGGCCTTGGGGTCCTCCGGCGAAGACGTCAGGACGACGACGGCCGGACCGTCCGGCCCGTCCAGCCGCGCCATCATCTGGGTCAGCGTCGCAGGCGCGACAAACGGCGTGTCGCCGTAGAGTATGAGGATATTGCCCTCGAAGCCCGCCAGTACGCTCTCGGCCTGCAGCACGGCATGAGCGGTGCCCTTCTGCTCGGCCTGGTGCGCGACCTTGACGCCGCGCCCGTTCAGGGCGACCTCGACCTGGTCGCGGCCCTTGCCGACGACGACGACCCTTTCCTTGGCGCCGAGCGCGTCGACCGTGTCGAGCAGATGCATCAGCATCGGCTTGCCGGCGATCGGGTGCAGCACCTTGTGGGTGTCGGAACGCATGCGCGTGCCCATGCCGGCGGCGAGCACGATCACGGAGAAGGGGGACGGCGAGGTCATCGCCGCCCAATGGCATGGGCCATGCGCTTATTCCAGCGGTCGCTTAGCCGTTGCCGCCGCCTGCCGGCTTCTTCGCTTTCGTCGTGCGTTTGCGCGTGGTCTTGCGCTTCGGCTTAGCCTTCGTCGCGCTGGACTTGGCCGCCGGCTTCGCCGCTGCTTTCGCGGCCGTCTTGCGCACTGCCGGCTTGCGCTTGATCGTCTTGCGGGCCGCCGGTTTGCGGGTGGTGGTGGTCGTCGCACCATTGTCATTGTCGTTATTCGCCCAATTGCCCGACAGCACCCGTTGCGCGGCATCGGCGACGGCCTCGGCGATCAGGCTGCCGAGCTTCGATGCGCTGGTCGCCATCGCGCTGGCCGCCGAGCTGGCGGTGTCGGCGGCGTCTAGGCCGGCGTCGCGGATCTTGCGCCGCGCGCCCGGGCTGGCGGCGATCGCCGCCGCCGCCGCGGTCAGCCCGGCCGCGAGCATTTCGCGGCTCATCGCCGCCTTGGCGATCTTGTCCATGGTCGTATCGCCGCCCGAACCGCTCGATCCGCCCGAACCCTTCTTGCCGCCACCTTTTCTTGAGCTGGCCTTGGCCATAACCAAACCTCCTTCTGGACGTGTCTTCATGCCACAGCGGTCCATAGCCGAAACCGTTCCCAACGCTAAGGGGTGGCAAGCCGGACGCGCTAAAGGGGCCGACGCGCGAACGCGCCGACCCCCTCGAACATGGTCAGCGGCCGGAGAGCTCCAGCCCGGGACCTCGTCGCGCTGTGATTAGTAGCGCAGCTCCCGAACGAACTTCACCGACCCCTCTGCTGAACCATGAGACATCGGATCACCTCCTTTCGCTGCGTGGACACTGACCACAACATGTTGTGGAGCGAGCAAAAGAACAAGCCTTGTAATGGTAGGCAATCGGAGTAATCTCTTGCCCTTCGCGCGCCGCTGGCGATGCGTGCCTACTTCCCCAATTTGTCGACCTTGGCCTGCAGCGCCGCCAACTCGGCGCGCAATTTGTCGACTTCGCTAGCCTTGTCCGGTTGCGCCGTTTTCTTCTGGGCCGTCGCGGCCAGGGCGCGCCCTGCTTCCTCGAACATCGCCATGTTGCGCTTGGCGATGTCGGCGAAGACGTTGGCGCCGCCGAAATTACCCTTGAAGGCGTCACGCATCGCTTCCTGATTCTTGCTGAACGCGTCCATCGCCGCGTCGAGATATTGCGGCACCGTCGATTCCATCGAGCCGCCATAGAGGCCGATCAACTGGCGCAGGAAATTGACCGGCAGCATGGTGCCGCCGCGGGCCTCCTCGTCGACGATGATCTGGGTCAGCACCTGGTGGGTGATGTCGTCGCCGGTCTTGGCGTCGACCACCTCGAAATCGCGGCCCTCGCGGATCATCGCGGCGAGCTTGTCGAGGGTGATGTAGGCCGAGCTTTCGGTGTCGTAGAGACGCCGGTTCGCATATTTCTTGATCGTCACCTTGGCGCCGGTCGTCCTGGCCATGCTACGCTCCTGGCTGTGGTCGATGCTGTAACACCGCCCGATAGTGCGCCGCAACAAAGCCGCGCGCCACGGCCGCTTCCGCTGTTTCTCGAATTGGTACGGCAGGCCTCCCGCGACGATCCCGCGTTGGCCCGCCGGACGCTCGCCGGCCTTGAAGCCTATGAGCGCGCCTCGCGTCCGCCTGCACGCGCCGAGCGACCGGCGATCGCGCGAATCGGCGGCACCGCTTTGCGCGATTACGGCGGCGACGGCACACCGGTCGTCCTGATACCGTCGCTGATCAATCCGCCCGACATCCTGGACCTCGACCAAGACACTTCGCTGGCCGGGGCCATGGCCCAGGACGGCCGCCAGCTGCTGCTCCTCGATTGGGGGCCGGCGGCGGCGAGGTCCGACCTCGATATCGCCGGGCACATCGAGCGCCTGCTCCTGCCATTGCTCGACTCGCTCGGCCAGCCGGCGGCACTGGTCGGCTATTGCCTCGGCGGGACGATGGCCCTCGCCGCCGCCGGCCTCGCCCAGGTCAGCGCCGTCGCCACCCTCGCCGCACCCTGGCATTTCCGACGCTATCCAGCCGAGTCTCGTACCGCGCTCGCCAAGCTCTGGGAGCAAAGCCAGGGTCCATCGGAGCGATTGGGCGCGCTGCCGATGGAAGTCCTGCAAGCCGGCTTCTGGGCGCTCGACCCGGACCGTACCGTGCGCAAGTTTGCCGAATTCGGCGAGCTCGACCCGGCCAGCGACCAGGCGCGGCGCTTCATCACGCTCGAGGACTGGGCGAATGAGGGCGAGCCCTTGCCTTTACCCGCCGCCCGCGAGCTGTTCGAAGACCTGTATCGCGACGACTCGCCTGGCACCGGATGCTGGACCGTCGCCGGCCATCCGGTCGCCGAACGTCCGCCGGTGCCGACGCTGCATCTCGTTGCCGGCGGAGACCGCATCGTCCCCGCCGCCACCGCGCCGGAGGGGGATCGGCAGCCCATCGCGGCCGGCCATGTCGGAATGATCGTCGGCCGAGCGCGCCATCAACTGCACGCCGCGCTGGGGAAATTCCTCGCCGATTGACCGCCTTGCCGCCGCTCAAGGCCGTCGCTACATCGGCGCCCGAGCACCCGTAGCTCAGCTGGATAGAGCGCTGCCCTCCGAAGGCAGAGGTCACAGGTTCGAATCCTGTCGGGTGCGCCATTCGCGGCGTCGAGCATGGCGCGCGAATCGCCGGAGCGCCAAGCCATGGCCCGCATGCCCGCTTTGTTCATCGGCCACGGCAGCCCGATGAACACGCTCGAGCGCAACGGCTTCACCGATGCCTGGCGCGACCTCGGCCGCAAGCTGCCGCGGCCTCGCGCGATCCTGGTCGTCTCGGCGCACTGGTACATCGGGGCGACGGCGGTGACGGCGATGCGCCAGCCGCGCACCATCCACGATTTCTACGGCTTTCCGCCCGAACTGTTCGCCTTCGATTATCCGGCGCCAGGCGAACCGGAGGTGGCGGAGGCGGTGGTCGAGACGGTCAAGCCCTTGTGGTGTGGGCTCGACCGCGACCAGTGGGGCCTCGACCATGGCACCTGGAGCGTGCTCGCGCATCTGTATCCGGAGGCCGACGTGCCGGTCGTGCAATTGTCGATCAACGCCTTGAAGACGCTCGATTATCATCTCGACCTCGGCGCCCGGCTGGCGCCACTGCGCGACCAGGGCGTGATGATCCTCGGCAGCGGCAATGTCGTCCACAATCTCGGCCGCATCCAATGGGACCAGCCCGATTCCGCGACCGACTGGGCCGAGCGCTTCGACGATGCCGCCACCGATTTGCTCGCCCGCTCGCCGGGCGATGTGCTGAGGCTGCTCGATCATCCGGATTTTGACCTGGCGGTGCCGACGCCCGACCATTTCATCCCCTTGCTCTACATCGCCGGCCTGGCGGTCGCCGCCGGCAAGCCGCTGGACGAGCTGGTGCGCGGCTATGCGCTGGGTTCCTTGTCGATGAGCTGCTTCGGGCTCGGCGCCGACGTCGCATGCGAAGATGCGCAAGGCGCCGCCGGACTGCCGGCGGATATCCCGCCGGACCAGACCAACATCTAAGCGATCAGCTGTTCTTGAGGATTTTCTCAATCTCGTTGACCGGCGTGTTGGTCAAATTCTTCGCCACTTCCCCGACCAGCCGCTTTTGCAGCTCCTGGTGATAATGCTTGCGGAGCTCGCCAAGCGTGCGCGGCGGCGCCACCACGATCAGGGATTCGAATTCATTGCCCAAAGCCCGCCGATTCAGCATGTCGGCGGTCTCGGCGGCGAACAAATCTTCACCCAACTGCCTGGAATCGGTCTCGTCGTATGAACTCCGGCCAGGGCCTACACTTGAGAAGGAGCGTCCGGGCATGTCGCGCCTTAGCTCGCGGTTGGAACGGCTTTCCTGCTCGCTCTCTTTTTCAACAACCAGGTGCGGGAATTGGGCGTCGCCCTCGTTGCGCAGGAAAAGCATCTTCTCGCCATCGGTAACGACGACAAAGCTGTTGTGTGGGATATCCATGACCTGCTCCTACCGCTTTGCGACCAACGCCGGGGCTGGCGACATGGTTGCCCGTCATTCAGTCCGCTGGCCAGCTTTCCAGAATCTCGACGAAGCGCGTCAGCCAGGCGTTGGTCTGATGGCCGTCGACGACGCGATGGTCGATGGTCAGCGTCACATAGGCCATCGGCAGGATGACAATGGCGTCGTCGCCGTCGACCTCGCGCACGACGACGCGCTTTTCCAGCTTGCCGATGCCGAGGATCGCCGCCTGGCCCTGGTGGATGATGATCGGCGCCGCCAGCAGGCTGCCCGAGACACCATGGTTGGAGATGGTGAAGCTACCGCCCGACACGTCGGCGCCGGTCAATTGCCCGTCGCGGGCGCGGCGGGTGAGATCGTCGAGCTTGGCGCCGATCTGCTCGAGACTGAGCGCGCCCGCGTCCTTGACGACCGGCACGACGAGGCCCTTCTCGCCGAGCGCCGTGCCGACGCCAATGTCGATCGTCGCCGAGATGGCGATGCGGTCGTCTTCCCACCGCCCGTTGATCGCCGGCGCTTGCCCCATCGCCTCCGCGGCCGCCTTGACGATGTAGGCGGTGTAACTGAGCTTGATGCCGCGCTCGGCCATCGCCTTTTTGTGCGCCGCGACGGCGGAGAAATCGGCCTCGAACAAAGCCGTCACATGCGGCGCCTCGGCGACGGCCCTCACCATGTTCTCGGCGATCTTCAGCCGCATCCGGTCATGCGGGATGTCGTGGGACGACACACGCTTCGGCTCGGCGCTGACGAAAGTCGCCGCTGCCACGGCGTGGTCCACGTCCTCCCGCGTGATCCGCCCTCCACGACCCGTGCCCTGGATGCGGGCGGCGTCGATGCCGTGTTGGAGAAGCGCGCGCTTCACGGATGGTGAAAGGCGGGATTCGATGTGCCCCTGCGACGGCAGGGGCCCAGTCGCGCGCAGCGCTTCACTGCCCGCCTTGTCAACTCGCGCTTCGCGCTCGGTCTGGGCCCCTGCCTTCGCAGGGGCACTATCGATCCGCCCCAGCACCGCTCCCGGCACCGCCTCGGCATCCGTCTCCAGCATGATCTCCGCCAGCACGCCCGCGGCCGGTGAAGGCACTTCCTGCGTCACCTTGTCGGTCTCGAGCTCGACCAAGGGATCGTTGACCGCGACCGTCTCGCCGACCTGCTTTAGCCAGGCGCGCACCACCGCTTTGGTGCCTTCCTGCTCGTCGGGAACGCGGACCTCGATCATCACCTAAAACCCCACCAGCCGATCGATCTCGGAGCGAATGCTTTTAGCCGACGGCAGCACCGCTTCCATCAGGCTCGGGTGATGCGGGCTGGGGATGTCGGGCATGGTCACCCGCGCCACCGGCGCGTCGAGGTCGAGGAAGGCTTCGTCGGCGACCACGGCGGCAATCTCGGCGCCGAAGCCGCCGGTGCGCAGATCCTCATGCACGATCAGGCACCGGCGGGTGCGGCGGACGCTGTCGAGCACCATGTCCTTGTCCCACGGCATCAAGGTGCGCAGGTCGATGACGTCGGCGCTCACCCCTTCCGCCGCCGCCTCGCAGCGCGGCACCATCGCCCCCCAGGTGACGATGGTGATCGCATCGCCGTCGCGCACCTTCTTCGCCCGCCCGAACTCCAGCACATAATCGTCGCCAGGCCACGGCCGCCGCGCCCAGCTGTCGTCGAGCATGGCGCGATGCTCGAAGAACAGCACCGGGTCATGGCCGCGCAAGCTGGCCCGCAGCAGCCCGACCGCGTCCTCGGCATTGGATGGCACCGCCACCTTCCAGCCGGGGTTGTGGACGAACTGCACCTCGTTGGTCTGGCTGTGCCAGGGATCGCCGCATTTGAAGAAGCCGCCGGGCACGCGCAGCACCATCGGCGCCGAAAAACGGTTGGCGGTGCGCCAGCGCATGGTGCCGATATCGTTGATCTGCTCGGTCGCCGGCTCGGCATATTTACGGAACTGGATTTCCGGCACCGGCAGCAGCCCGGCCAGCGCCATGCCGGCGGCGCGGCCAACGATGCCTTCCTCGTTCAGCGAAGTATCGAACACCCGGGCAATTCCGAACTTGTCCTGCAGGCCGAGCGTGACAGCGTGGACGCCGCCCTTCGGCCCGACATCCTCGCCGAAGACGAGCATGCGCGGGTTGGCCGCCAGCTCCTGGTCGAGCACGCGGCGGATGGCCGTGACCATGTTGATCCGCTGGCCCTCGGGCCTCGGTTCGTCGGCCGTCGGGACATCGAGCCCCGCGCCGCCGCCGATCTGGCTGGGCTCGCCTGAGAAGAAGACATTGTCGGCGACCTTGACGGCATCGAGCACCGGGCGCGCTTCCGCCTCGACAACCGCCGACTCGACTTCGTGGTCGGCGCTGGATTCGATCAGGTCCCAGTCCAGTTCCGGCGCGAACGCCTTCAATTTGGGCAATGGGTCGCGCGCCCATTCAGCCGTGATCAACTCCTCGCTCTTGTAGGTCTGCGTGTCCTGATAGCTGTGGCCCTCCAGGCGCGGCACCGTCAGCCGCAGCAGCACCGGCCCCTTGCGCCCGCGCACATGGCCGACCGCTTCGCCAATCAGCCGCGCCGCTTCCGCCGGCTCGGTGCCGTCGCCGTTGAGCACCGTCAGCCCGGCGAAGCTGGCGAGATTGGCGGCAATGTCCTTGCCCGGCGTCTGATATTCCGACGGCACGGAGATGCCGAAGCCATTATCCTCGATGAAGAACAGCATCGGCAGGGCCTGGGTAGTCGCCATGGTCAGCGCCGACCAGAAACCGCCGGTGGCGCAGCTGGCATCGCCGCCGAGCACGACGGCGATGGCGTCGCCCGTCCCTTCGCCCAGCTCTTCTTCCTTATATTTGATCGCCTGCGCCCAGCCGGCGGCCGGCGTATATTGCGCGCCAACGCCGCCGCACATCGGCAGGGCATGGGCGCCGCCGGGGTTGGGATAGTTGAAGACGACGCCGATATCGCGCCCGTCCGAATAGCCGCCGCAACGGCCCATGCCCGATCCGAGCGCGTCGGCCAGCGGCACGCCAAGGGCCAGCAGCAAGGGCCGCGACCGGTAATAG
>JAKFFL010000063.1:0-2597 GCA_036675225.1 Sphingomonas sp.
AACGGGCCAAGTTCGCCCGCACCCAGCTGATCTCCGCCCTCAAGATCATCCAGAACGGCGACATCCCGGCCTCCGAGATGACCGGCTCCTGGGCAGGCGCGATGGGCCACACCCAGTTCATTCCGTCGAGCTACCTGCTCTACGCTGTCGACGCGGACGGCAACGGCCACCGCGACATCTGGAATTCGGTTCCCGATGCGCTGGCAACGGCGGCCAACCTGCTCCACAAGAACGGCTGGCAGCCGGGCAGGACCTGGGGTTACGAGGTGGTGACGCCCGGCGGCGGCAGCGCCTATGAAGGCCAGACCAAGACGCTGGCGCAGTGGCAGAAACTCGGCTTCAAGCGGCCGACCGGCAGCGGCTTCAAGAACGGCGGCGAGCGCGCCGAATTGCTGATGCCGGCCGGCGCGGACGGCCCGGCATTCCTGATGACGCGCAATTTCTTCGTCATCAAGCGCTACAATGCCTCGAACTCCTATGCCATGGGCGTCGGCATGCTGGCCGACCAGCTCGCCGGCTACGGCGGCGTCAAGCAGCGCTGGCCGCGCCCGGACGGCGCCCTCGACATTTCCGAGAAGTTCGAGCTGCAGACACGGCTGAAGGAACTCGGCTACTACGAAGGGGAAGTCGACGGCAATCTCGGCTCCGGATCCAAGGCCGCCATCGAGGCCGTCCAGAGCCGACTCGGGCTGGCGGCGGACGGCCAGCCGAGCACCCGCCTTCTGCAGGCCCTGCGGAAGTAGGGCCAGCCTCATCGCAGACCCATGACGGGCGCCATCCGGCGCCCGTATTCGTCAGCTCGGCACGCATGAACCGCACCTTGATGGGCATTGACGCTTTCCCGATCCCGCGCAATTTGCGATGATCGCCTGAAAGGGATGCCGGCTGCCCGGCTCAGACAGCAACGAGGACCCCGCCGCGCATGGTACGCTTCCACCGCCTGCTGGTGTTTCTGGCCTGCCTTGTGATCGCCGTGCCGCCGGCCGCGATCTATTCGGACGCCGTTGCGCAGGAGCGGGTACAGCGCCGCACCGTGCTTGATTTTCTCTTTGGCGGGTTCCGGCGCCGGCCCCGGGCTGAGGCGCAGCCGCGCGCGCAACAGCGGGTGCAGCCCCGCCGCACCCAGGCGAGGAGCCAGAAGCCCAAGGCCCGCACGAAAGCGCCGCAGGTGGCCGCTCCCGCAGCCCCCGTCGTGGTCGATAAACTTGCCGACGCCCGCCGGGTGCTCATCGTCGGCGATTTCGTCGCAAGCGGCATCGGCGACGGCCTGACCGAGGCCTTCCTGCAGATACCGGGGGTCGCGATCGAGGCGCGCACAAACGGCTCGTCCGGCCTCGTGCGCCAGGACTACTATAACTGGGATCAGGAACTCCCGGCGCTGATCGACGAGATAAAGCCGGCGGTCGTCGTCCTCAGCCTCGGCGCCAACGACCGCCAGATGATGTCGATCGGCGGCGCCAAGGAGAAGTTCCGCAGCGAGGCCTGGACGGCGGAATACGCCCGCCGCGTCGCAAAGCTCGCAAGCGACATCCGCGCCAAGGACGTGCCGCTCCTGTGGGTCGGCATGCCGGCCTTCCCCACGGCGTCGATGACCGCCGACATGTCCGCGTTCAACACGATCTATCGCGGCGCGGTGGAAAAGGCCGGCGGCACCTTCATCGACATCTGGGACGGCTTCGTCGACGAGGGCGGCAAGTTCGTCGTCACCGGCTCCGACATCAACGGCCAGCAGGTGCGCCTGCGCGGCTCCGACGGGATCTCGATGACCAAGGCGGGCAAGCGCAAGCTGGCCTTCTACGTCGAGAAGGACATCCGCCGGCTCCTGGGCGACGCCATGACCACGGACGGCCAGCAGCCAGGCGGCGAGGCGGTTTCCGACACCCTCGTCATGGCCCCCGCCGATCCGGCCGATATCCTCCGGACCCAGCCGATCAGCCTGACCGACCCCACGCTCGACGGCGGCCTGGTCCTTCTGGGCGGCACCGCGCCCGACAAGGCCAGCGGCCGCAGCCCGCGGGACCGGATGATCGAAAAAGGCGATTTCGCCGAAGCCCCCGTCGGCCGCGTCGACGACTTCCGCCTGGACAAGCTCCGCCCGGCGATCAATGCGGCACCGGCAAGACAGGATTCCCCATGACAGACGACACGGCGGCCAAAGTCCGCTCGACCTTCCTCGCCGTTGAGCCGCAGCTCTTTGTTACCGACGTCGAGGCGGCTTGCGACTATTTCAGCGACAAGCTCGGCTTTGCCGTCGCCTTCCTCTACGGCGAGCCGCCCTACTATGCGCAGGTCCATCGCGACGGCGTGCATCTGAACCTGCGGCAGGTAGACGAGCTGCCGCTCAGTGCCGACTTCCGCGCAAGGGAGGAGGACGCGCTCGCAGCGACGATCCTCGTCGAGGACGTGGCGGCACTCGCCGCCGAATACGAAGCCTCGGGCGCCACGTTCCACCAGACCCTGCGCACGGAGGAATGGGGCACGAGCACCATCATCGTGGCCGACCCGGACGGCAATCTGATCGCCTTCGCCAGCTGAACCGGCGCCGAAACGCAATATGTGAATAGCCCCGCATGTCGGCCGGGACATGCGGGGCTTTC
>JAKFFL010000126.1:0-15513 GCA_036675225.1 Sphingomonas sp.
CCGGGCGTCCTCGATGGCGCGGATCAGGCCGGCGGCGGTCTGCGCCGCCTCGCGCATGGCGCTCGCCGACTGCTCGGCGGCGGCGGCGACTTCGCTGGTCTTGCCGAGCATGCCGCGGGCGGCCGACGAGGTCGTCGTCGCCTGGGCGCGAAGCTGCTCGCTCTCGGCGGTGCAGCGCTGGACGACGCCCAGCACCTTCTGGTTGAAATTGTCGGCGTGGCGCGCCTGGCGCGAATCGACCTCGGCGCGGGTGATCTCCATGGCGTGATGGACGAAGACGTCGATCTCGACCATTTCGATATCGCTGAGCGCCCGGCACAGGCGGACCAGATCGGCGCCGTCGGGAACCGCCGCGCGCAGGGCCGCGAACGCCTGCTCGGTCTCGGCGGCGACGCCGGCGAGCAGGGTCGACAGGCTGACGTTGCTGGACAACGCCTTTTCGACATAGGCGCGCGCCGTCTCGACCCATTGCGGGCTGGCGACGCGCTCGAACTTGTCGCGCAAATAAGGGACGATGCGCTTGGCCAGCTCCTCCAGCTTCGCGTCGGAAATGCTGTCGGTGACCTCCTCGGACTGGCGGTAGCGACGCCAGAAGGCGCGCGCGAGGTCCATTTCGGCGGTCGCGATATGGCCCCACAGCTCGGCTGCGCGCTCGGCCAGGGGGCCGTCCGCCTCGTACAGGCGCAGGCCGCGCGCCAAGTCGTAAGTCCCGCCCGAATTGCCACGCACGCTCGCCATTCCAGTTACCCTCGATCTGCCGATTGCCAATTGCGCGACGGCTATGACGCTGGAATGGTTAAAGCCGGGTTAGGGAGCGGCGCGAATCTTGCCAGTGGGGCGCATGGCCCCTAATCGGGCACGGCCATTCGCTGGGAGCCCACAATAGCATGAGCCGCAATCCCGACCGGCCGTTGTCGCCGCACCTGACCATCTGGCACTGGGGACCGCACATGGTCGTGTCGATCCTCCACCGCATGACCGGCAGCGCTTTGGCGGTTGCCGGCCTGGCCCTGCTGACCTGGTGGCTGTGGGCGCTCGCCGCCGGCCCGGACGCCTACCAGGACTTCAGCACTCATGCGACGCGCTGGTACGGGCTGGTCATCCTCGTCGGCCTGACCTGGGCATTCTGGCAGCACCTGCTGTCGGGCATTCGCCATCTGGTGATGGACATTGGCGCCGGCTTCGAGCTCAAGATCAACCGGCTGTTCTCGGTGCTGGTTATCGCCGGCGCCCTGTTCCTGACGGCACTGACCTGGTTCCTGATCATGGGGGTCAATCAATGAGCATCCAGGAAAGCGCGACCCCGATCGGCCGCGTGCGCGGCCTTGGCTCGGCCGAGCATGGCGGCGGGCACTGGATCCGCGAGCGGCTGACCAGCGCGGCCTTGCTGCTGCTTGGTGCCTGGTTCGTCGCCTCGCTGCTGTTGCTGCCGGCGCTCGACTACAAGACGGTGGCGCAATGGCTGCATTCGGCGAGCGGTGCGGTGCCGATGGCGCTGCTGATTATCACCGCCTTCATCCATGCCCTCGACGGGCTGAAGGTATTCATCGACGATTACGTCCATGACACCGGCAACAATATGCTGCTCAATGGCTTCATATTGTTCGCCGGCATCGGCGGAGGGGCGCTGGCCCTGTTCAGCCTTGCCAAGGTCGCGTTCGGAGCGGCCGCATGACCAGCAGCGCCTACAAGGTCGTTGACCACAGCTATGACGTGGTGGTCGTCGGCGCCGGCGGGGCGGGGCTGCGCGCGACCATGGGCGCGGCCGAACAGGGATTGAAGACCGCCTGCGTCACCAAGGTCTTCCCGACCCGCAGCCATACCGTCGCGGCGCAAGGCGGAATCGCCGCCGCGCTCGGCAACATGGGGCCGGACAGCTGGCAATGGCACATGTTCGACACGGTCAAGGGCTCCGACTGGCTCGGCGACCAGGACGCGATCGAATATCTGTGCCGCGAAGCGCCGGCGGCGGTTTACGAGCTCGAGCATGCCGGCCTGCCGTTCAGCCGCACCGACGACGGCCGCATCTACCAGCGCGCCTTTGGCGGCATGACCCAGAACATGGGCGAGGGCCCGGCCGCGCAGCGCACCTGCGCCGCCGCCGACCGCACTGGCCATGCCATGCTGCACACGCTCTACCAGCAGAGCCTGCGTCACGACGCCGACTTCTTCATCGAATATTTCGCGCTCGATTTGATCATGGAGGACGGCGCCTGCCGCGGCGTCGTCGCTCTGTCGCTCGACGATGGTTCGATCCACCGCTTCCGCGCCCAGTCGGTGGTGCTCGCGACCGGCGGCTACGGCCGCGTTTATTTCACCGCGACGTCCGCTCACACCTGCACTGGCGACGGCAATGCCATGGTGCTGCGCGCCGGCTTGCCGCTGCAGGACATGGAGTTCGTCCAGTTCCACCCGACGGGTATCTACGGCGCCGGCGTGCTGATCACCGAAGGGGCGCGTGGCGAGGGCGGCTATCTGACCAGCAGCGAGGGCGAGCGCTTCATGGAGCGCTACGCGCCTTCGGCCAAGGACCTGGCCAGCCGCGACGTGGTGTCGCGATCGATGGCGATGGAGGTGCGCGAGGGCCGCGGGGTCGGTGCACACAAGGACCATATCTTCCTGCACCTCGACCATATCGACCCCAAGATCCTGGCTGAGCGGCTGCCCGGCATCACCGAGACCGCCAAGATTTTCGCCAATGTCGATCTGACCCGCCAGCCGATCCCGGTGGCGCCGACGGTTCATTACAACATGGGCGGAATCCCGACCAATTATCATGGCGAGGTGGTGACGCTGAAGGACGGCATGCCCGATTCGGTCGTCCCCGGCCTGTTCGCGGTCGGCGAGGCGGCCTGCGTCTCGGTCCACGGCGCCAATCGCCTCGGCTCCAACAGCCTGATCGACCTCGTCGTCTTCGGCCGCGCCGCCGGCCACCGGCTGGGCGAAACGCTCAAGGCCGGCGCCGCCCAGGCGGAATTGCGCAAGGACAGCTCCGACCTCGCTTTGTCACGACTGGACAAGTTCCGCCACGCCGAGGGCGGCAGCCCGACCGCCGAAGTCCGGCTGGAGATGCAGCGAGTGATGCAGGCCGACTGCGGCGTCTTCCGCACCGAGCGGACGCTCGACGAAGGCAAGACGAGGATCGATGCGGTCAACAAGCGCATGGCCGATGTTCGCGTCACCGACCGCAGCCTGATCTGGAACACCGATCTGGTCGAGACTTTGGAGCTCGACAATCTCCTCGCCCAGGCGGTGGTGACCATGCATTGCGCCGCCAACCGCAAGGAAAGCCGCGGCGCCCACATGCATGAGGATTTTCCCAAGCGCGACGACAAGACCTGGATGAAGCACACGCTCGCCTGGTTCGACGGCTGGGGCGGTAGCGGCGGCGGCATCAAGATCGACTACCGCCCGGTGCACGATTTTACGCTGACCGACGAGATGGCCTACATCAAGCCCAAGGCGCGGGTGTATTGAGCGAAACCCTGCTCTGGTTGAACTATTGCCTTAGTGCAGCGACCGCCTTCGCCGTAATTCACTTTCGGAACTGGCGGATTGTCCCGTCCTTGCTGCTCGGTACGGTGATCAGTTTGGCACTCTACCTCGCAGCGTCACTCCTGAAAGGGGGTGATCTGGCTGACCCATGGCTTGCGTCGGCACTTATCATCAACGGGTCATTCGCGCTGATTTTCGCCGGACTCGGCGCTGCAATTGGTCAAGTAGTCCGTTCGTTTCGCAAATCGTAACTTGCGCTGTTTTTCAGCGAGTCCTCACATATGGCTCATGACGATTGGCCGGGACCCATCCATCATGCAGCCATGACTATCATGCGCAAACTGGGAGGCGAGAGGTGATCAAAATCGACGGCGAGCGAACCCCGGCGATGAAGCTGCTGGTCGCCATCCTCATCGCCGCGGCGCTGGCCATTCCGATCTTCATGGTCTGGTTCCTGGTCTATGACCGGCAGAGCCAGGCGGACCAGGCGCGCTCGTCGATCACCGCCGGCTGGGGCGGGCCGCAGTCGGTTGCCGGGCCGGTGCTGGTCATTCCCTATCGCGCTTCGGCGACCGAAACGGTGATCGAAAACGGCCAGTCGGTGACCCGCAGCCGCGACGTCATGCGCGAACTGACCCTGGCGCCCGAAACCGTCGAGCTGAAGACCGGCATAAGCTCGCAGCACCGCAAGCGCTCGATCTACGAAGCGGTGATCTACGACGCGCATGTCAGCGGCAGCGCCCGCTTCGCCATGCCGCCCGACCTCGCGCGCTTCGGCGTTGCCATGGCCGACCTGCGCCTCGACAGCGCCGAGCTGCGCTTCTCATTGAGCGATCCGCGCGGGCTCGGCGCCAACCCGAAAGTCACCGCCCAGGGCACGGCGCTGCGGCTCCAGCCTGGCGGCGGCAGCGCCGGCGGCCGCGGCTTTTTCGCCTTCATCGATGCCGCGCCGCTGGCCGGCGGCGGCAATATCGCCGTCGCCTTCGCCTATGACGTGCGCGGCAATGGCGCCTTCGGCCTGGCGCCGCAGGCCGGCGACACGCGCTGGACCGCGACCTCCCCTTGGCCGCACCCGAGCTTTGGCGGCTCGTTCCTGCCGGTCGCGCGCACCGTCACGGACCAGGGCTTCACCGCCACTTACCGGATCGGCAATCTGGCGCTCGGCCGGGCGCTGGTTTCGACGGCCGACGCCGGCGCGGTCAGTGACATTCCAGTGCCCAACACGATGAGCGAGCCGCCGCCGCCGATGCGCGGTGGCGCCACCGCCGACCGCGGACCGGTGCAAACCGCGGAGATCAGCCTGATCCAGCCGGTCGACCTCTATTCTCGGGTCGACCGCTCGGCAAAATACGGCTTTCTGTTCATCGGCTTCACCTTCCTCGCCTTGCTGATGTTCGACGTCATCGGCGGCGTGCGCGTGTCAGCCGTCGAATATCTGCTGATGGGCGCGGCGCTGGTGCTGTTCTTCGTCCTGCTGCTGGCCTTCGCGGAGGTCATTGGGTTCACGCCCGCCTACGTTCTCGCCTCGGCGGCGATCGCCGGTCTCAACACCGCTTATGGGGCGGCGGTGCTGAAGAGCTGGCGTCGTGCGGCATTCATCGGCGGGCTGCTGGTCGGGCTTTATGCCGTGCTCTACATCCTGCTCAGCCTTGAGGCTTACTCGCTGCTGATCGGCTCGCTGCTGCTGTTCGCGGCATTGGCCGGGGTGATGTACGCCACCCGCCGTATCGACTGGGGCGCGCGGCGCGAAGTGGCGGCGGTCTGAACATATTGGGCTTTGGGATTTGGTCGGCTAAGCCGTCGACCGATGACAGCCGACCATATTCCGCCCAAGCGCATTTTCCCGGAAGCCAAGCTCGACGCGCAGGCGGCAAGGCATGTTCCGTCGAGCCCTCAGACCGAGAGCGAGGCCTACAAGCTCGCCTTCCAGGACACCGACTTCCTGCTCCGCCCCGACTTGCGGCCGGTCCGCTTTCAGCTCGAGCTCTTGAAGCCCGAGTTGCTGATGAACGAAGCCAACATCGGCTCGACCTTTGTCTTCTACGGCTCGGCCCGGATTCCCGAGCCGTCGAAGGCCGATGCCCTGCTCGCCGCTGCCCAGACCGACGGGCAGCGCAAGGTCGCCGAGCGGCTGAAGGCCAAGTCCCATTATTACGACGTCGCTCGGGCCCTTGCCCGCCATGCCAGCCGCAATGCGTGCGACGAGGAAGGCAAACGCCATTTCGTCGTTTGCTCGGGCGGCGGCCCCTCGGTCATGGAAGCGGCCAATCGCGGGGCCCAGGATGAGGGTTGCGACTCCATCGGCCTCAACATCGTCCTGCCGCACGAGCAATTGCCGAACGGCTTCGTCACTCCGGACCTTAGCTTCCAGTTCCACTATTTCGCGTTGCGCAAGATGCACTTCCTGCTGCGCGCGCGGGCGGTGGCGGTGTTCCCGGGCGGCTTCGGCACGTTCGACGAATTCTTCGAGCTGCTGACTTTGGTCCAGACCGGCAAGGTGCGGCAACTGCCGATCCTTTTGTTCGGCAAGGAATTCTGGACCCGGGTCGTCGATTTCCAGGCGCTGGCCGATGAAGGCGTCATCTCGCCTGGCGACCTCGAACTGTTCCACTGGTGCGAGGATGCCGACGAAGCGTGGGAGTTCGTCGTCGATTTCTACGAGAACGATTAGCGCGAGCTGCGGCGCCGGGCATCTTCATAGATGCGAATGAATTCATCCGGCGGGATCGAGGCGATCTCGGCGCGGATCACGTCCAGCGGCAAATCGTCGGCGCGTTTGAACCGCAGGCAGCTCTTGCCCATGTCGAGTTTCTTGCCGGCGGCGGCGGCGGCGGCCTGGAGCCGCTCGGTCCGCTCCTTCGAAGTATAGACGCAGTTCAGATAGAGCGAGTTGTAATTCTTCTGCGCGGCAAGGCCGGCATAGGCGAGCGGCTGCTTGTTATAGGTGACGGGATAATTTTCGAGCGGGACAACCCAGCCGATCATCCCCCAGCCCATGCCTTCGCGATAGCCTTTGGGGAGCGCCGCGTTGACGGCATCGCGCACTGCCTCGATTTCGGCGCGACGATCCGGCGGCAGCTCGGCGAGATATTCGGCAACAGTGGCGGCTTTGCTGCTCGCCACCGCGACGCGCCCTAGTTCTTCTTCGCGGTCGGATCGGTGCCAGTCAGCTTGGGCGCGCCTTCGCCGCCGATGTTCTTCTGGCCGCCCGTGACCGCCTGTTGCTCATTGAGCACCGGCACGTTCTCGGCCTTTTGCGCGCCGGCATCATCCGCTTCGGCTTCGGCCACCGCTTCGGACGGCGCTTCCGGCAGCGGCAAGGGAGAATCGCTGTGCGCGTTCAAAAAGGCGATGACGTCGGCGCGGTCCTGTGGGTTCGACAAGCCGGCGAAGGTCATCTTGGTACCCGGTGCGAACTTCTTCGGATTGGCCAGCCATTCGCTCATATTCTCCCAGTTCCAGGTGCCGCCCTTGCTCGCCAGCGCGTCGGTGAATGGGTAGCCATGGCCCTTGCCGATCGGCTCGCCGAGCATGCCCCACAAATTGGGGCCGAGCGCGTTGGCGCCGCCCTTGTCGGCATTGTGACAGGCGGCGCACTTCTTGAACACATTCTCGCCTTTGGCGACATCGGCGCTTGCCAGGTAGAAAGCGATCGGCTTCTCGGCCTCGGCGGCATCGCCGCCTTCCTCGACCACGCCCTCGATCGGATAGCCCATCTCCTCCGGCCGCTCGCCCTTGAACACTTCGCCGCTGACGATGGTGCCCCCGAGCGCGACAATGCCGGCAAACAGGATCCAGCCGTTGATGGTGTTCTGGCGATCTTTCATGAAGCTCTTGTCCGGAAGAATGGGCTTGGGATTGGCGCCCCCTTTAGGGCGGGCCAAGACCTACTTCAAGCCAGCCAATGCTCCAGCAATGTGCGGGCGATGGCGAAGCGCGGCGGCGCCAGGAAGGGCGCATCGGGCGTCCCGGAAACGGCCGCCGCGACCTCGGCTCGGGTGAACCAGCGGGCATCGTCGAGCTCGGTGAAATCGACGGTCAGCTTGTCGCCGAGCGCGCGGGCGTGCGCGCCGATCATCAATGAGGACGGGAAGGGCCATGGCTGGCTGGCGACATAGCGCACGTCGGCGACGTCGATGCCGGCCTCCTCCTTCAATTCGCGGGCGACCGCCGCCTCGATCGTTTCGCCCGGTTCGACGAACCCGGCCAGCGCCGAAAAACGCCCCGGCGGGTAATGCGGCTGGCGGCCGAGCAGCAGCCGGCCGTCATGCTCGGCAAGCATGATGACAACCGGGTCGCAGCGCGGGAAATGCCCGGCGCCGCAGCCAGCGCAGTTCCGCGACCAGCCGCCGCGGACGATTCCCGTCCGCTGGCCGCAGCCCGAGCAGAAGGCCTGGCGCCCGTGCCAGTTGGCGAGGCTGAGCGCGCAGGCGAACAAGGGCGCGTCCATCCCGTCGAGTTGACCGAGCAATGCGAAGGCCGTGGATGGCGGCGGTGTTGCCGGCAGGGGCGAGAAGCGCGGGGCAGCGCCGTCGAGGCCGAGGAACAGGTCGGGGGCAGAGACGGGTTCCCAGCGGAGCCGGCCGTCAGGATGGAGCTGTGGCAGGCCGTCCGCCCATTGCAGCTGCCGTGCATCGCCGCGCGCGGCCAACTCGGCCAGTCGCTCGGGCTGCGCGCGCAACAGGTCGGCGCGGTCTAGCCCTGAGCCGGAGAAAAACGGCTCAGGCGGCAAGGGCGGGCCGCCCGGCAAGCACGGCCTCGACGGCGCGGCGGTAGAGGCTCGGCAAACCGGCGTCGGCGATCCCCGCCAGCGGCTGCCACCAGCCATCGCCCAGTGGCTCGTCGCCAGGAACCACCGCCAGATCGAGCGCGAAATGGGTAAAGACATGCCGCACGCGGGCAATTGCCGGCGCGGCCGTCGCTGAATCCTGCCAGTCGGGGCCGGGCAAGGCGGCCATGCCGCCGAGCAGGCCTTTCGCCGGGCGCCGGATCAGCCAGATGCAGCCATCGCGCTCGATCCACCAGGCCACGCCCTGGCGTTCTGGCCGCGGCTTGCGCCGCTTGGGGGCGGGAAAGGATTCCGGCGTGGCGAGGGCAAAGGCCCGGCAGTCAGCATTTAGCGGGCAGGCGTCGCAAGCCGGCGCCTTTGGCCGGCAGATCAGCGCGCCGAGATCCATCAGCGCCTGGGCGAAATCGCCGGCGTGGCCAGACGGAGTCATGGCCCTGGCGGCCTCGCGGATCGCCGCTTTGCCAGTCAGCGCATGGAGCCGAGCCACGACCCGCTCGACATTGGTGTCGATCGGCGTCGCGTCGGCCCCAAAGGCGATGGCGGCGATCGCGGCGGCCGTATAGGCACCGACCCCGGGTAGTTCGCGCAATGCCTCCTCATCGGCCGGAAAGCCGCCGCGAGCCGCGACTGCCCGCGCGCAGGCGATGAGGTTGCGGGCGCGGGCATAATAGCCAAGACCGGCCCATTCCTGCAGGACATCGGCGTCCGGCGCGCCAGCCAGCGCCTCGACCGTCGGCCAGCGCTCGATGAAGCGGAGGAAACGGGGGATGACGGCGGCGACCGTCGTCTGCTGCAGCATGACTTCGCTCAACCAGACGCGATAGGCATCGGTCGGGCGCGAGCCGGGCGGTGATCGCCATGGCAGGCGCCGGAAGTTATCCACATAATGTTGCAGCAGGCGCATTGCGGCATTGGCGCTCATCGGGGCGCTATGGCATGAGTGCCGCCAATGTCGAAGCGAAAGCCCGTAAACGATGAGCGCCCGCGCCGCGGCCATGCCCGCTCGGCGGGCGATCTCATTGGCGATGTCGGCGGCGCCGCCTGCAAGAAATTCGGCTTCGTCCAGGCCAGCGTCGTCAGCCGCTGGCACGAAATCGTCGGCGAGCGTTATGGCAAGGTGTCTTTACCCGAATCGATCCGCTTCCCCGCCGGCAAGAAAGCGGGCGGGACACTGACCCTGCTGGTCGAGGGCGCGCATGCGCCGCTGATCCAGCACCTGGGCCCGATGATCATCGAGCGGGTCAACCGCTTCTTCGGCTATGCCGCCGTCGCCAGGGTGGTGTTCCGCCAGGGCAAGGTGCCAGCCGCGCCGGCAAGGACAGCGCGGCCAAGCGCCCGCCCGGTGCCCCGCGAGCTTGGCGAGGGCCTTCGCGCCGTCGCCGATCCGGAGCTTCGGGCTTGCCTGGAGTCGCTTGCCGGGCATATCGCTGCGTCCAACGGTCCGCCCTTGGTCGAGCGACCAGACGAGAAATGCACCCCAATCATCCGGAGCCTGCCCAAGTGACCACCAGCAAAATCTTCGTTGCGCTTCTCGCCGCCGGTTTCGCCACCGCGGCCT
The DNA here is from genome assembly GCA_036675225.1 of Sphingomonas sp. Lineage (GTDB taxonomy): Bacteria > Pseudomonadota > Alphaproteobacteria > Sphingomonadales > Sphingomonadaceae > Sphingomicrobium. The sequence goes on from JAKFFL010000126.1 coordinate 9,843, forward strand.
GCAATGCGGAAAAGACCGCCGACAAGGGCGCGGAGGCGTCCGGTCCGGTCACACCTGTGGCGCCGCCCGCCAATGGCGACTGGACGACCGTCGTCAGCCAGACCGCGGCCGGCGGCTTCCTGATGGGCAATCCCAACGCTGCCGTGAAGCTGGTCGAGTTCGGCTCAATGACCTGCCCGCACTGCGCCGAGTTCGATGAAGAGGCGATGAAGCCGCTGACCGAGAAATATGTGAAGTCCGGCAAGGTCAGCCTCGAATTCCGCAACTTCGTCCGCGATCCGTTCGACGTCGCCGCCTCTTTGGTCGCGCGCTGCGGCGGAACCACCAGCTTCTTTGGCCTGACTCGCGGTCTTTATGCCGACCAGCAGGAATGGATCGGCAAGATCCAGTCGGCCGACCCCAATGCCATGCAGCAAGTTCAGAGCCTGCCGCCGCAACAGCAGTTCGGCGAAATCGCCAAGATTGCCGGCTTCCAGGATTGGGCGGCGATGCGTGGCCTGCCGACCGAAAAGACCGCCGCCTGCCTGTCCAACCAGGCCGAGGTCGATCGGCTGGTGCAGATGCAGAATGACGCCGTCACCGCCTATGATTTGCCCGGCACGCCGGCATTCCTCATCAATGGCGAGATGGTACCGATCCAGCCCGGGTCGACGCCCTGGCAGCAGATCGAAGCCAAGATCAAGTCAGCGCTCGGCGGGTAACAGGCCGTGCGCCAGGGGAGGGCGCGTTGAGGATCCGAAGGCTCAAGCTCGGGGGCTTCAAGAGCTTCGTCGAGCCGGCTGAGCTCCGTATCGAACCGGGACTGACCGGGGTCGTCGGCCCCAATGGCTGCGGCAAGTCGAACCTGCTGGAAGCCATCCGCTGGGTGATGGGCGAGGGGAGCCCCAAGTCGTTGCGCGGCGGCGGCATGGAGGATGTCATCTTCGCCGGCACGGCCACCCGCCCACCGCGCGATTTCGCAGAAGTCTCGCTGCTGATCGAGCGCCAGCGGGGCGATGGCGGCGACGAAGACGCTGACGGCGAAAGCGAGGTCACCCGACGGATCGAGCGCGGCGCCGGCTCCGCCTACCGGATCGATGGCCGCGACGTGCGCCAGAAAGACGTCTCCCTGCTGTTCGCCGACGCCGCCACCGGCGCCCATTCGCCGGCCCTTGTCAGCCAGGGGCGGATTGGCGCGGTAATCGCCGCCAAGCCGGTCGAGCGGCGGCTGATGCTGGAGGAAGCGGCGGGGATTTCCGGCCTGTACGCTCGGCGCAAGGACGCCGAGCAGAAATTGCGTGCCACCGAAGCCAATCTCACCCGCCTCGACGAGATTCTCGGCGAGCAGGAGGCGCGTTCTTCGGCCCTGAAGCGGCAGGCGCGCGCCGCCGAGCGCTATCGGCAATTGAGCGAGCGCATCCGCGCCGCCGAGGGCCGGTTGCTTTACGCCCGTTGGCATGAGACCGACGAGGCCGCCAGGTCGGCGGCGGAAGAAGCACGCAGTGCCGGGGAGGCGGTCGGCGCGCTGCAGCAGGCGATGCAGGACGCGCAGCTGGCGCAGGTGCAAGCGGCCGCGCGGCTGGCAGCTCGCCGCACCGGCCTCGCCGAAACCCGCGATCGCGGCCGGACCCTGGCGCACGAGCTGGCGACGGCGCGGGCGCGGCGCGACACGGTGGTGCGGCGGCTGGCCGAGCTGGAGCGGCTGCAGGAATCGCTGCGGGCCGAAACCGCGCGCGAGGAAGCCCTGCGCGCGGACGCGGCCCAGGCGATTATGGCTTTGTCGGCGGAGCGCGAGGCGATTGAGGCGCGGTTGTCGGACGGCGAAGCGCAGGCGGCGCGGATCGCCGCCGATTTGATCGCCGCCGAGACATCCTCCCGGCAGGCCGAAGCCGAGCTTGCCGGGCTGCTGGCGCAGGAAGCGGCGATGCGGGCCGAGCGGCGGGTGGCGGAGGCGGCGCTCGACGCGGCGCGGGCCCGGGCCGAACGGGCCGAGGCCGATATGGCGCGGCTGACCGGCCAGATCGAGGCGCTCGGCGACGGCACCGAGCATGAGTCGGCCAAGGCGGAGGCGGAACGCAGCGGCGCCGAAGCCGCCAAGGCCCTGGCGAGCGCGGAAGCGGCACTGACCGCCGCCGAGGAAGGGCGCTCGCGGGCGGCCGAAGCGCGCGATACCCATGAAAGCGCGCTGGCGTCCGCCAAGGCGGCGCTGGCGGCGGCGACATCGGAGCGTGAGGCGCTGACCCGGGCGCTCGCGCACGGCGGTGGCGCGGCGCATGCCGAGGTCCGCGCCGAGCAGGGTTACGAGCGGGCATTGGCGGCGGCGCTGGGCGACGACCTCGATGCCGCGATTGGCGGCGATGCCCCCCGTCGCTGGACCGGCAGCGACGGTCATGCCGATGACCCGCCGCTGGCCGCCGGGCTCAAGCCACTTTCTGCATTCGCGTCGACACCGCCGGAACTGGCGCGGCGGATGGCGCAGGTCGCGCTCGCCGACGAAGATACCGGCCAGCCGCTGGCGATCGGCCAGCGCCTGGTCACCCGCGATGGACGCTTGCGACGCTGGGACGGCTTTGTCGCCGAAGTAACCGGCGCCGCGGCCGCCGAACGGCTGATCCGCGCCAACCGGCTGGCCGAGATCGAGCGGATGCTGCCCTCGCTGGATGGCGTTGCGGCTAATGCCCTGCAGGCTCGCGACCGGGCCGTGGCGGAAATGGAACAGCTCCGCCGCGATGCCGAATCGGCGCGGGCCGAGGCCACGGCTGCCGAGCGACAGGCGCGCGATGCCGCCCGCGCCGCCGACGCCGCCGGCGGCGCGCTCGAACGGCTTGAAGGGCAGCGTTCAGCGTTTGTCGAACGGCGGGCCGATCTGGACCCTTTGATCGCCGCATCGGCCGAAGCCGTGACAGCGGCACAAGCAGCGCTCGAAGCGCTCGCCGACCCTGCCCGGCTCGGCGAGCAGATCGACGGGGCCCGCCGGGTTGCAACCGAAGCCGGGCAGGACGTCGCCGACCGACGCGCCGCCGCCGCCACCCGCGCCCGTGAAATGGCGGCCGACCGCGAACGCGACGCCGCCGCCTTGCGCGAGCAAGGCGAATGGCGGACGCGCGCCCGGGACGCCGAGGCGCGGCTGCTGGAAACGGCCAGGCGGGCCGAGGAGCTTGGCGAGGAGCGCCAGGCGTTGTCGGGCGAGCCCGATCGCCTGGCGGTCGAGGTGACCAAACTGGAGAACGAAAATCAGGCGAGCGACGCCGCCATCGTCGAGGCCGCCGCCGCCGAAGCTGAAGCCGATGCCGCCGGCACCGCCGCCACCCGCCAGCTCGCTGCTGCTGGAGAGGCGTTTGCCGCCGCGCGCGAGACCCGGGCCGGGGCGGTCGCCCGCGCCGAGGCGCAGGAAGCCCGCCGGGCAGAACTGGCCGGGCAATCCAGCGAGCAGTTCGAATGCCCGCCGCCATTGCTGCCCGAGCGGCTCGGCTTCGATGCCGATGCGCTCCGCGACGCCGAGACCGAAAAGGCCGATCTCGACCGGATGAGCGCCGACCGCGAGCGGCTGGGGCCCGTCAACCTGGTCGCCGAGCAGGAACTGGCCGAGCTCGAGGACAGCCGCCTGGCCGGCGCCGCCGAGCGCGACGAGCTGCAGGAGGCGATTCACCGCCTGCGCGGCTCGATCGGCAGCCTCAACCGCGAAGGCCGAGTGCGGCTGCTCGAAGCCTATGAACAGGTCGACCGCCACTTCCGCAGCCTGTTCACGACCCTGTTCGACGGTGGCCAGGCGCATCTCGAGCTGGTCGAAAGCGACGACCCGCTGGAAGCGGGCCTGGAGATCATGGCCCAGCCGCCGGGCAAAAGGCTCTCCGCGCTGACCCTGCTGTCGGGCGGCGAGCAGGCGCTGACCGCCATCGCTCTGATTTTCGCTCTGTTTCTGACCAACCCGGCGCCGATCTGCGTCCTCGACGAGGTCGACGCGCCGCTCGACGACGCCAATGTCGAGCGTTTCTGCGATCTGCTCGACCGGATGACGGCGGAGACCGACACCCGCTATCTGATCGTAACCCACAATGCCGTGACCATGAGCCGCATGCACCGACTCTACGGCGTGACCATGATCGAAAAGGGCGTCAGCCGACTGGTCTCGGTCGACTTGGGCGGCGCGGAGACCTTATTAGCGGCGGAATGACCGCTCGCTTCGTCCCTCCCCATCCGCCGCGCCAACCGAGGCCGGTCGCGACCTGGCGCGGATTTTTCGGCGAGCGCGCGCGAACCTCGGTCTACGGCTGGTCAGAATTTGCGTTCGGCACCGACTATATCAAGCGCAACATTCTCGGTTTCCAGGTCCATGTCGTGCTCGATCCGGCCATGGTCCAGCATGTGCTGCTCGACAATGCCGGCAATTATGCCAAGCCCGACATCGTCAAGGGCCTGCTCGACCCGATTATTGGCTGCGGCCTGCTGACCGCCGATGGCGACTTGTGGCGCCAGCAGCGGCGGATCGTGGCCGCCAGCTTCTCGCCGGCGGCGGTCGAGGCCCAGCGGGCCACGTTCGTCCAGGCGGCGCGCTCGGCGATGGCGCGCTGGACCGATGGCGAGCGCCTCGACATGGCCGCCGAGGCGACGCGGACGACGATGACGGTCATCGCCTTGGCCTTGTTCGGCGGCGATTCCCGGCTGACGTCCGAAACGTCGATGAACCATATCGCCGCGGCAATCGAAGGATTCTCCGAGGCACGGATGCTGGCGCTGCTGCGTCTGCCGCAACTCCCGCTGACGAAGAAGGGCCGAGCGGGAAAGCGCGGCCAGGTCCACTTGCGCGAGACCCTGACCGCCGTCGTCGACGACCGCTGGAGCGGTCGGATGGGCGACGATTTCCTGAGCGGGATGATCGACGCGCTCAAGCAGCGCTTTCCCGAGGCCGAGGCGCGGGCGCTGGCCGTCGACAATGCCGCGACCTTCTATCTCGCCGGCCATGAGACGACGGCCAATGCCCTAGGGTGGTCGCTATTCCTGCTGTCCGCCCAACCGGAGCTGCAGGAGGAGCTGGCGGTGGAAGCTCGCTCGGCGCTGGCGGGCGGCGATGACGACGTCGCCGATCGCGTGCCGCGGCTGCGCCTGTTTCTCAGCGAATCGCTCCGCCTCTACCCGCCGGTGCCGCGCTTCGACCGCCAAGCGGTCGGCCCGGACCGGCTCGGCGACCATGCCGTCGAGGCGGGCGACATCATTTCGATCTGGCCGTGGCTGCTGCATCGCCATCGCCGGCTATGGGACGATCCGGACGCCTTCGAAATAGAGCGTTTCGCCGGCAAGGGCGATCGTCACCGCTTCCAATATCTGCCGTTCGGGGCGGGGCCGCGGACCTGCGTCGGTGCCCAGTTCGCCACCGCCGAGGCGCTGACGATCCTCGCTTTCTGGCTCAGCCAGTGGCGGTTCGCCGGGACTGGCCACGATGTCCGACCGGCCGGGATGGTGACCTTGCGCCCGGCGGGCGGGCTGCCCCTCATCCTCGCAGGGCGCTGATCATTCCGCTGGCTGCGGCGTGGCCCCGTTCCGTTTGAATTTGCCGGCCCGGCTGCGCGGCTGCCGCGACCGCAGCCAGATGATGGTGCCAGTGATCGACAGCAACACCGGGATGATTCCGCCAAGGAAGATGATCACTTGCCAGACCGGACCCATGCCGGTGCCGTCGTGCCAGCGGCGCATG
>JAKFFL010000207.1:0-15485 GCA_036675225.1 Sphingomonas sp.
TCGGCGCCCGCGCACACGGACGAGGGAGAGTCGCATGCCAAAAGCCAATGGAGCCGTCGCCAACGGCACTCGAGCCATCGCGCTGGTCGGACCGGCCGGCGCGGGAAAGACCAGCCTGGCCGAGGCGATGCTGTTCGCTTCCGGCACCATCGACCGCCAGGGCACGACCGCGAACGGCTCCACGCTCGGCGATTCCAGCCCCGAGGCGCGCGCCCGCGGCGGCTCCACCGAGCTTAACCTCCTCCATTTCGACTATCTTGGCGAGCGCTTCGCCCTGATCGACGTCCCCGGCTCGGTCGGCTTCGCCGCCGATGGCGCCCATGCCGTCGCCGTCGCCGACATGGCGATCGTCGTCGTCGACCCCGACCCGGCGCGCGCCGCGCTGGCGGCGCCGGCGCTGCGGATGCTCGACGAACTCGGCATCCCGCATATCATCTTCGCCAACCGCATCGACCAGGCGCGCGGCCGCATCCGCGACCTGCTGTCGGCGCTGCAGCCGATGAGCGTGTCGCCGATCATCGCCCGCCAGATCCCGATCCGCGACGGCGAGAAAGTCACCGGCTTCGTCGATCTGGCGCTGGAGCGCGCCTTCGAGTACCGGCCCGGCGCCCCGTCCGAGCAGATCGCCATGCCCGACGACGTTCACCAGCGCGAGGCCGAGGCCCGCACGCAGATGCTGGAGCAGCTCGCCGACCATGACGATGCGCTGCTCGAGCAATTGCTGATGGACCAGGCGCCCGAGGCGACCACCATCTTCGCCGATCTGGCCCGCGAGACCGGCGAGAATCTGGGCGTCTCGGTGCTGTTCGGCTCGGCCGCCAGCAGCTGGGGCGTGCGCCGGTTGCTGAAAGCACTGCGCCACGAGGCGCCGGGGGCCGAGTCGACCGCCCGCCGCCTGTCGGTGAATGACCCCTCGCTCTACGCCTTCAAGATCAGCCATGGCGGCTCGGTCGGGCGAGTGGCGCTGGCTCGGGTTCTGGGCGGCGAGATCGCCGAGGGCGCCGACCTCAAGGGCCGCGACGGCAGCGTCCGCCTCGGCGCCTTGTTCTCCGTCCAGGGCGAGAAGACGGCCAAGATTTCCAGGGCCGGCAATGGCGACGTCGTCGCCATCGGCAAGGCCGATGAACTGAAGGCCGGCCAGTGGCTGTCGAAAGGCGCGCTGCCGCCCGACATCGAGGTTGAGCTGCCGGCGCGCAATGCGCGGCTGGCGGTGCAGCCCGCCGACCGCAAGGACGATGTCCGCCTGGCCAGCGCCATCGCCCGCCTGGTCGAGGAGGATTGCGCGCTCAGCGTCGAGCATGACGAGGCCAGCCACGAGTTGCGCCTGCGCGGCGTCAATGACGAGCATCTGAACCTGGTCATCGCCCGGCTGAAGCGCCGCTACGGGGTCGAGGTCGCCTCCCAGCCCTGCTCGATCGGCTATCGCGAGAGCGTCCGCCGACCCGTCAAGCAACACGGCCGCCACAAGAAGCAGTCGGGCGGGCACGGCCAGTTCGGCGATGTCATCATCGAGGTGAAGCCGCTCGGTCGCGGCGACGGTTTCCTGTTCGAGGAAAAGATCCACGGCGGGTCGATCCCGCGCCAGTACATCCCGGCGGTCGAGCAGGGCGTCAAGGATGCGCTGGTCAAGGGGCCGCTCGGCGGCTTCCCCGTGGTCGACGTCGCCGTCACCCTGGTCGACGGCAGCTATCACAGCGTCGATTCCTCCGAGCTGGCGTTCCGCACCGCCGGCCGCATCGCCATGCACGAGGCGCTCGCCGCCGCCACGCCGCATCTGCTCGAGCCGGTGCAGAAACTGGTCGTCGTCACGCCGTCCAGCTCGACCTCGCGGGTCAGCTCGACCGTCGCCTCGCGGCGCGGCCAGATGCTCGGGCTCGGCCCGCGCGAGGGCTGGCCTGGATGGGACCGGATCGAGGCCCTGATCCCGGAAGCCGAGCTGACCGGCCTGGAGGCCGAGCTGCGCTCGCTGAGCCAGGGCCTGGCGACCTACGAAGCCGAGTTCGACCATCTCGCCGAATTGAACGGGACCTTGGCCGACAAGGTCGTCCAGGCGCGGGAGGCGGAGCCGGCCTGAGGCGGCTTACATCGCGCCGACGAGGCGCCCGAGCTTGCGCTTCATCCGGCCGACCAGGCGGTGGCCGAGCTGGTGCTTGCCGCGGGTCTTGACGCCGCTGAGATAGTTGAGCTGGAGGGAATGGCGCTTGCCGGTCACGGCGCCGTGCCCGTGCCAGCAATTGGGGGTCACCTTGAACACGACCATATTGCCGAGGTGCGGAGAGATTTCATCGACATAATCGTCGAGGTTCTTGCCGTTCCGCAGGATCCGCAGGCTGGTCTGGTCGACCTGCCCGGGCGGATTGAAATAGAGGAGCACGGTGACCAGCTTCGACGGCGTGTCGGTATGGATATTGCCGTCGGTCAGCCTGACCTGGCCGCGCACGTTGATGACGATGTCGCGCCCGTCCAGGTCGACGTCGAGCTTCTCGCCGATGAGCGTTCGAAACCGCTCGCTCTTGAGGTCGGCGAGGAGGTTGGCGAAGGCGGGTCCGAAGCGGGTTTCGTTGACGTCGATCGCGCCTGGCCGATCGATGTCGGGAAAGTCGGCGGCGGCGGCCGGCGCCTGGTCGGGGGCAATCGCGCCGGTGACCATGAAATAGGGATAGGGCTCGGACTTTACCGGCGCATTGCGAATTCGCTCGAGATCAAGCATGGCCGCGTATCTAGGGCGAGATGGCCGCTCCTGCAAACGGTTGCCGATGAGAAAATGGTTCAACGACCGTCACTTCCGGTCGCTGTTGAAAAACTCCAGCTATCTCGCGGTATCGCGGGGAGTGGCTGCCATCGGCGGGCTGATCAGCCTTGCGCTCGCCGGTCGCGGCCTTGGCGTCGTCCTGTTCGGCCTGCTCATCCTCGTCCATTCCTATGTCCAGGCGATCAGCGGCCTGGCCAAGTTCAACAGCTGGCAGGTGGTCGTCCGCTACGGCGGGCCGGCGCTGGTTGCCGGCGACGCCAGGCGCTTCCAGCAGGCGACCGCCTTCGCGGTCGGCCTCGACCTTGCCAGCGGCGTCATCGCCATGATCGGCGCCATCTTGCTGGTGCCGCTGATCGGTCCGTGGTTCGGCCTGCCGCCGGACATGTTTTTCTATGTCTCGCTTTACTGCCTGCTCATCCCGACCATGGGCGCCGGCGCGGCCAGTGGAGTGCTCCGCGCCCTGGACCGATTCGACCTGCTGAGCTGGCAGGGCACGGTCAACCCGATCCTCCGGGCCATGCTGACGTTCGTCGCCTGGTGGCAGGGCTATGCGTTCCCGGCTTATCTCCTCATCTGGTTCATCTCCGACCTGGTCAGCGACCTCATTCTCTGGGGCCTGGCGATCCGGGAGCTGAGGCGGCGCGGATTGCTCGCCGGCTTGCGGCCGACCGTCCGGTCGGACGGCCTTGAGCAGGGCTGGAAGTTTGCCTTCACGATCAACCTCAACAGCTCCCTCAACGCCGCCTGGGGACCCTTGTCGCGCCTCCTCGTCGGCGGCCTCCTCCATCCCGCCGCCGCCGGTCTCTACCGCGTCGCTTCGTCGATCACCGACGCCGCGCAGCGTCCGACCGATTTCCTCAACAAGGCATTCTATCCCGAAGTCATGCGGCTCGATCACCGTACCAATACGCCGTGGCGGCTAATGCTCCGGGCGACGGCATTTTCGGCGGCGATCGGCCTCATCATGTGCATGGCGACGATCCTCGCCGGCCAATGGCTGCTGCGGGTCGCGTTCGGGCCGGAGTTCGTCGACGCCTACCCCGTGATGGTCGTGCTGATCGGCGTGCCGCTGGTCGCCATGATCAGCTTTCCGTGGCCGGCAATGCTGCACGCACTCGACCGCGCGACATTGACGCTGGTCGCCAACGGCTTCGGGGTGCTGGTCTATATCGCCACGATATTCCCGCTGGTCGATCGCTTCGCGCTGCTCGGCGCGGGACTGTCGTTCCTGCTGGGCCGGATCGCCATGGCGCTGTTCATGGCGCTGGCACTGGTCCGCGAGCGGCGCCGGTTGAAAGCCTCGGCATGACCGACAATCCGCGCATTTGGGCCCTGCTCGGTGAAAAGATCGGCGACAACAATCAATTGCTGGCGCTTGCCGAGGGACTCGGCCAGCCGTTCGAGACACGGCCGATGGACTACAATCTGGGCCGCGCCGTCCCGCCCCGGTACCTCGGGGCGACGCTGGCCACATTGACGGCCGATTCACGCCGCTGGATTGCGCCGCCATGGCCGGACCTGGTGCTTGCCATCGGGCGTCGAAGCGTGCCGGTGGCGCGCTGGATCCGCAAGGCGAGCGGCAATCGCTGCAAGCTGGTGCTCGTCGGCCATCCCCGCGTCGCGCCGGAATTGTTCGACCTGGTACTGACCACCCATCAATATCCGGTCCCGCGGCGGGGGAATGTCACCGTCCTCCCGTTCGCGATGAGCCGCCTGCGCGATCCCGGCGTCCCTAACGAGGAAGAAAAGGCCTGGCTGGAATGCCTGCCGCGGCCCCATTTGCTGCTGGCGCTTGGCGGCCCGACCAAATATTGGGACCTGGACCCCCGGGAAGTTGCAAATCAAGCGCGAACACTGGCGCTTCGCGCCCGCCAATCGGGCGGCAGCCTGATCGCGGTCTCCAGCCGGCGGACGCCGACAGCGGTGCTAGAGGCGATCCGTTCCGTATTGGGGAATGATGACCGCATCGTGGAAGGGGCCATGCCGCGCTTCCCTCTGCTGATGGCCGACGCCGACGAAATCTTCGTGACGGCGGACAGCGTGTCGATGCTGTCGGAAGCCGTGCAGACCGGAAAACCGGTCGGCATGGTCCCGATTACCTTGTCGCCGAGGGGCAAGCGCCTGATCGGCGCCCATGGCGAAAAGCCGAGCGCAAGGCGCGACCTTCGGCGTATCTGGCAGGCGCTGCGCGATCAGGAACTCGTGGGCACGATCGAGCACCCCATTGCCGGACCCCGCCAACTCAGCTCCGTGGCCCAGGCAGCGGAGGCCGTTGGCCGGCTTCTGCAAGCCGATCGCCCATGACCGAACGATCGCCCTTGAAGAAGAGCCTGGCGGTGCGCACCTGGCGCAACCGGCACGACAATGCGGTCTGGTTCTGGCAGCAAAGCCGGATCCGGCGCGCCATGTTCCAGGCCTTTGCCAGCCCGCAACCCCTGGCGCTGGATGACAACGTTGAGATCGGCGGATACTGGCCGCGAGCGGGGGACCAGCGGCCGCTGGTCTTCGCGGCGTGCGACGAAGGCTATTTCGATCGCTTCGGCCAGCACCTGGCCTTGTCCAGCGCTGCCCGCAGCCCCGACACACGCGTGCACCTGCATCTCTATGAGCCAACGGCGGCATGCCTGGATCGCGCGGCCGCGGTCATGGCACGGTGCGGCGACTGCCTGACCGTCAGTCACGAAGGACCGGCGCGCAATCCGTTCGGCCGCCCGATGAGCTTCTATTACGCCGCCGGCCGCTTTGCGATCGCAAGCCGCCTGCGCAAGGAGATCGAGGCTCCGATCGTCATGGTCGATGCTGACAGCCTGGTCGCCAATGACCTGGCCGCCGGGTTCGAAGGCTTGTCCGGCATGAATGCCGGATTGATCCTGCAGCCGGAAAATGAGGCGTTGTATCGCAAGATCCTGGCGTCGGCGATCTACCTTGGGCCGGACAGCGCGGTCGAGGACTTTTTTACCCGGCTTGCCGACGGCATCGGCATCGCCTTGGCCATTGCCGGCCGTTACCATGTCGACCAGATCGGCATCCACTTCGCACTCGAATATTGCGCGCGGCATCATTGCGGGCCGAACTTCGAGCGGCTCGGGCTGGAGTGGAGCGACTATCACTTTCGTCCCGAAAGCCTGATCTGGTCGACGAAGGGCGCCCGCAAGGAACGCTACGAGGGGCTTTTGGCCGAAGTCGAGCGCGGCGTTTAGGCGACCTCGGCCAGGCCGTTCCAGCCGCGATACCTGTCGACCAGTTCCAGGCTGTCATGCCGCACATGGTTGGCGGCCATTTCCGCCACCAGCTCCTGCTTGCCGACCTCGCCGCGGTCGACCAGGTCGGCGAGCAAGGAATAGACCAGAGCCTCCTGGTTGCGGTCCGGATGCTGTTCGTAGCGGCGACGCTTCAACCGGCGCAGGAAATCGAATGGCCCGCGCTCGCGGAGCGTGTAGTCAATCGGCAGGCCGGCCTTCCATGGCTGGGTGCGGCGCTTGGTGGTGTGGAGGATCTTGGTTTTCGGCGTCAGCCGGTCGAAGTCGTTCCACTCCGGCTCCAAGAAGCCGACGGTCGCCGGCTCCTCGCGCTTCAATTCCATCCAGTCGATGTAGTCGAAGCGGTGGGCGAATAGATCGTCGAGCTGCTGGTCGAAATCCCAATGCTTGAGCCGGGCGCAGTCGAGCAGCATCACCGAGGTGGCGATATAATCGTTGCGACGGTTATGACCCGGCCTCGGCACCGCCATGATCGATCTGCCGGCCATGTCGCGGTCGAACAATTCGGCGACATCGCCGACGCCGAAGCAGTCGGGGTCGGTGACGACGGCCTTGCCCTGGAATTGCATCAGGCTCGGTGGGGCAAATCGCAGCGGCGTGAAGCTCTGTAGATCGTCCGGGTCCCATCGCCGGATATGGCCGGCGCGAAGGATCGACTGGCCGGGCTGCATGAGGCGCGGCCATTGCGCCGCGTCCATGATCCGGACGTCGAAGCTGTCCGGCCGGTTCGACGCCTTTTTGTAGCTCAAGGCGCTGATCCTGGCGCCGAGCATCTGGCGGGCATTGGCCTGGATGAAGACCATGTTCTTCACAGCGCCATCTCCTCGAAACCCGCCTCCTTCACCGTCCGGTCGAGGTCGACCAGCGTCGTCAGCAGGCTCTCCATCCGGTCGAGCGGCCAGGCATTGGGGCCGTCGCTCATGGCATTGGCCGGGTCGGGGTGGGTTTCCATGAACAGGCCGCTGATACCGGCGGCGACGGCGGCGCGGGCAAGCACCGGCACATGCTCTCGCTGGCCGCCCGAGCTGGTTCCCTGTCCGCCCGGTAGCTGGACGCTATGGGTGGCGTCGAACACCACCGGGCAGCCGGTTTCGCGCATGATCGCCAGGCCGCGCATGTCGGAGACAAGGTTGTTGTAGCCGAACGAGGCGCCGCGCTCGCAGACCATGATCGTCTCTTCGTTGATGCCCGCCGCCTGCGCCGCGCTCCGCGCCTTGTCGACGACATTCTTCATGTCGTGCGGCGCCATGAACTGCGCTTTCTTGATGTTGACCGGCTTGCCGCTGGCGGCGACGGCATGGATGAAATCGGTCTGGCGGGCGAGGAAGGCGGGCGTCTGCAGCACGTCGACGACTTCGGCCACCGGCGCGATCTGCGGGATGTCATGGACATCGGTCAGCACCGGCACGCCAATCTCGGCGCGGACCTTGGCGAGGATTTTCAGGCCTTCGTCGATTCCCGGGCCGCGGAAGCTCTTGTCCGACGAACGGTTGGCCTTGTCGAAGCTGGACTTGAAGAAGAACAATATGCCGAGCTTGTCGGTGATGCCTTTCAAGCGCTCGGCGGTGCGCAGCTGCAGCTCCTCGCTTTCGATCACGCAGGGGCCGGCAATGAGGAAAATGGGCTGGTCGAGCCCGATCTGGCGTCCATGAAGTTGCATTTGGCGCCTTTAGACGAGTGAATCGACGACCGCCACCGGTGACCAGTCGCCAAGCCCATATTGTGACGCGAAGTCGGCGGGGAAAGGTTCTTCGGCGTGGATTCCGCCCTGGACGAAGACCGCGTCGAAGCCTTGGGCGGCGGCGCCGAGCATATCGGTGACCAGCGCATCGCCGACCACCAGCACCGCGTCGCGCGGCGGATTGCCGGCCAGGCTCAGCGCGTAATCGTAAATGCCGTGGTGCGGCTTGCCATACCACTCGACCCGCCCGCCGAGCCCTTCATAAGCATCGGCCAGCGCGCCGGCGCACGGCTCGGGGACGCCGCCCCGGACCACGACCCGGTCCGGGTTGAAGCAGTGGAAGAGCACGTCGTCGGCCGTCAGCGATTCCAGTTGCCGGCGATAGTCCTCGACCCGCGTCCGCACGCCATCCAGCCCGGTGACGGCGATGTCGGTGAAGCCCCCCTCGGCAAAGCGCAGCCCGTGCTCCTCGAGGATGGCGCGGTCCTGGTCGGTGCCGAGGAAGCCCGTCGGATGGGCAAGCGCCTTGATCGCGGCGATTCCAGCCTCGCCGCTGGTGGCAATCCCGTCCCAGCATTCGCGCGGCAGGCCGATGCGTGCCAGCTGCCCCTCGACCGCGTCGGCGGTCCGCGGCGCATTGGTGATGAGGATGATCCTGCGGCCCTGCCCGCGCCACTGGCAGAGCCGGTCTGCGGCATTGGCATAGAGGTTCACGCCGTCGTGGACGACGCCCCAGATGTCGCACAGGATGACCGAATATTTGGCATCGAGATCATCCCAAAAACTCATCAATCGAGGCCCGCCTCGGCGAGCGCCGCCTCGATCGGCGCGACATCCTCGGGATTGTTGAGCTCGCGCAGCGCAAAGGGCGGCGTCTCGACCTCGACCACGTCGACCGGAATGCCGGCGGCGAGGAACCGCAATTGCTCGAGGCCTTCCAGTTCCTCCAGCTCGCTGACCGGCGTCGCGACATAGGTAGCGAGCGCCTGCGGCCGGTAGGCATAGACGCCGATATGCAGCCGCACCGGCGTCAGCTCGCCGTCCAGTGCTTCTTTCGGCAGATAGGGGATCAGCTTCTTCGAGAAATAGAGGGCGCGACCGTCGTTGGCGGCGACCACGCTCGTTCCGCCGACCCGCCCGGCCGCCTCCTCTGCCTGCAGGGCCCGAACCTCGGCCGGCCGCTGGCGCATCGCCGGCGTCGCCACCATGGCTTGCCGGTTGGCGGCCATATGGTCGATGAGCGCGGTGACGAAGCCCGGCGGGGTCAGCAAGGCATCGCCCTGGAAATTGATCACCAGGTCGGGATCGTCCAGCGAGCCCAAAGCTTCGGCGCAGCGTTCCGTGCCGTTGCGGCACTCGGGCGAGGTCATGATGACGCCGGCGTCGAAGCCCGCGCAGGCGTCGGCAATCCTATCGTCATCGGTGGTCACGAACACGCCCGAAACGCCCGGAATACGCCGCGCCGCCTCGACGCTGCGCTGGATCAGCGGCTTGGACGTTCCCGACGAGCCTTTCAGTTCGACCAATGGCTTGCCAGGGTAGCGCGACGAAGCGAAACGCGCCGGGATCAGGATGACGACTTTCACCGCGCCGCCGGGCAATCGTGGATATGCAGCACGCCAACCGGCGCCCGCCCGTCGACCACGAACAGGGTCGTGATCCGATGCTCGTCGAACAGGGTCAGCGCCTCGTCGACCAGTGCGTCCGGGCCGATGGTCTTGGGGTCCGCGGACATGAAGACCGATGCGGGATGGTCGAGCCCCTGCTCGATATGGCGGCGCAGGTCGCCGTCGGTGATGATCCCGACCAATTGCCCCTCCTCATCGGTGACCCCGACTACGCCCAGGCGCTTGGCGCTCATCTCGACGACCGTGTCGTGCATGCTGGTGTCCTGGCGGACCAGGGGCAGCTGGTCGCCGCCGTGCATCAGACGCCGCACCGGCTTCAGGCGCGCGCCCAATGAACCGCCGGGATGCAGCCGCCCGAAATCGGTGCGGGTGAAGCCTTTTTCGCGCATCACCGTCATTGCCAAGGCGTCACCCAGCGCCAGGGTCATGGTGGTGGAGGTCGTCGGCGCGACCGCCTCCGGGCCGACTTCCGGCCAGTGCGGCAGGATGAGCGGCGCGGCCGCGGCCTGCCCAAGCGTCGACCGCGGACTGCCGGTGATGGCGATGATCGGGATTCCGACCGCCGCGAGATGGTCGATGACCGGCTCCAGCTCGCTGGTCGCGCCGCTCTGCGAGATCAGCAAGGCGACGTCGCCGGCGGCGGCGATGCCAAGGTCGCCGTGGATGGCTTCGGCCAGGTGCAGGAAGGTCGCGGTCGTCCCGGTCGAGGCGAAGGTGGCGGCAATCTTGCGGCCGATATGCCCCGACTTTCCGAGCCCGGAGACGACCAGCTTGCCCCTGGCCCCGAGGATCAGCTTCACCGCCGCCTCGAACTCCGCCCCGAGCGAGTCCGCCAGCGCATCGAGCGCGCGCGCTTCGTCGTGAACCAGCTCCTTGCCGAAGGCGATCATGCGGCGGCTTCCGCTGATCCCGCCGGCAGTTCGTCCGGCTCGCCGGCCGAGATGACCTGGGCCGCGACGAGGTCGCCGATGACGTTGAGCGTTGTCCGGCACATGTCTAAGAAGCGGTCGACGCCGAGCACCAAGGCGATCGCCTGCGGATCGATCCCGACCATTGCCAGGATCAGGGCAACGACAGGCAGCGAGCCGGCCGGCACGCCGGCCGTGCCGATGCCGCCCAGAATGCAGACCAGCATGACCGTCAGCTGCTGACCGACGCTGAGGTCGATGCCGAAAAACTGGGCGAGAAAGATGACGGTGATGCCTTCGAACATCGCCGTGCCGTTCTGGTTGGCGGTGGCGCCGACGGTGAGGACGAAACGCGCGACCTTTGGCGGCAGCTTCAGCCGCTCGTCGGCAACCTTGAGAGAGGTCGGCAGCGTCGCATTCGATGAGGCCGTCGAAAACGCCATGACGGTCGCTTCCTGGGTCTCGCGGAAGAAGGCGATCGGGTTCTTCTTGCCGAGGGTGGCGAGCAATATCGGGAAGACGATGAACATCTGGATCGCCAGGGCAAGCAGTACCACGCCGACATAAGCGGACAGGCGGATCAGCAGGTCCCATCCGAACAGAGCGGCAAGATTGAACATGAAACAGGCGACTGCGACCGGCGCCAGCTTGATGACCAGCAGGATCAACCGCATCGTCACGTCGAACAGCCCCTGGAAGCCGCGTTGCAGGGTGCGGCTGGCCGGCGTGTCGGTCAGCAGCAGGCCAATGCCGAAGAACAAGGCGAAGAACATCACCGACAGGATGGCGCTGTTCGATCCCATCACCTCGACCAGATTGTTGGGGACGATGTGGATAAAGGCGTCGATGCCCGACGGCTGCTCGGCGCCGGACTGGACGATTTCCCCGGCCCGCCCGGCCGATTGCTCGAGCATGGTCGCGGCGGCGGCACGGTCGACTCCGGCGCCGGGCTGGAGCAAATTTACCACCACCAGGCTGACCGCCACCGCGATCGACGAGACGATGACGGTGTAAGCAAGCGTCCGCAGGCCGATGCGCTTCAGCGACCGGACCTCGCCCATCTCCGAAATGCCGACGACCAGCGCCGAGAACAGCAAGGGAATGACCAGCATGAACAACAGGCGCAGGAAGATCTGGCCAATCGGCTGGGTGACATATGTGGTGACGGCATCGACCCAGGCGGCGTCGCGCTGGCTGGCATAGACGATCAGGCCGGCGATCAAGCCGACAAGGAAGCCGGCCAGCATCTGCCATTGCAGGCTAAGGCCCTTTTTCGCGCGTTCTTCCATGCCATTCCCCTGTTTCGGGTGGCATCGCGGCTCGATGTCGCCCGGTCAAGCGGTCAGTCGAACGGCCGGTCGATGCTCGGCGGCGGCTGGCTGAAATATTTCGGCCCGGCCGCGGTCATGTGGAAGCAGTCCTCGAGCCGGATCCCGAACTTGCCGGGCAGGTAAATTCCGGGTTCGTTCGAAAAGCACATGCCCACGGCCAGCGGCGTTGCCTCGCCGTGAACCAGATTGACCGGCTCATGCCCTTCCATGCCGATGCCGTGCCCGGTGCGGTGCGACGTGCCGGGCAGCTTGTAGCCGGGCCCGTAGCCCCAGCTTTCATAGGCGCGGCGGACGGCGTCATCGACGCTGCCGGCCGGCGCCCCCAGTTTTGCCGCGGCAAAGGCGATGTCCATGCCCTTGCGCATCTGGTTCCACACCTTGCGCTGCTCGGGCGTGGGGTCGGCACCGAACACGAAGCTGCGCGAAATGTCGGACTGGTAGCCGCGCACCTCGCAGCCGCAGTCGAACAAAACGCTGTGGCCCCTGGCGACCTTCTGCGGAATGCGCGTGCCGTGCGGGTAAGCCGTGCCTTCGCCGACCAGCACCAGGCCGCCGCCGTAGCTGCCGCCGAGCGCCCGCGTCGCTTCGCCGATAATGGTGTCGATCTCGGCCGGGGTCATGCCTTCACGAACCCTCGGCCAGGTATGGCGGAAGGCGGCGACGGTGATGTCGGTCGCGGCCTGCATCAATGCCATCTCGGCCGGCGACTTGATCATCCGCTGCGCGCGCACGACCGGATTGGCATTGACGATCGGCGTCGCCGGCAATTGCGCCTTCAACCGGTCGGCGAGGAAGAAACGGTTGGTTTCCTCGAAGGCGACCGGCAGGCTGGCGACCTTGCCCGCCTTCAGGAAGTCGGCGACGAGCTTCAGCGGCTCCTCGTCCTCCTGCCAGGTGCGGATTTCGGCCGGCACCTGCAGCATTTCCTTGATGCTTGGCTGCTCGAAGAAGGGCGTGACAATGATCGGGTCGCCCTCGGCCGGAATGACCGCCCCGGTCAGCCGCTCGCTGCGCCACCATTGGATGCCGGTGTAATAATCGAGGCTCGGCCCGGACTCGACCAGAACCGAACCGATGCCATGCTGTTGCATCAGCACCTGCGCCCGCGCCAGGCGCCGGACCCGTTCGGCCGGCGCGATCGGCGGCGGGATCGGGATCGGGGCTACCTCGGCCGCGGCCCGAGCCTGGGCCCGGCCCAACGGCAAGGTCATGGCCGCCGCCATCGCCACGCCGCCGCCGAGCATGGTCCGCCGGTTCATGGCTGGTCGGTTCATGGCCCCTCCTCGTGCCCGCCGCCTGTTGCACAAGCGGCCCGATTCCGCCAGCAGCGGCGGCGTGTTCGACCAGGCCACCCATGGCGGCGTCCGGCGCCTGCCCGGAACCAAGGAAACGGTGGCCCTGCTCGCCGGGCTGATGGCGCTCAACGCCTTCGCCATCGACGCCATGCTGCCCGCTTTGCCCGCCATCGGCGAGGAACTGGGCGTCGCCGACGAGAACCGCCGCCAATTGGTGGTGATCGCTTACTTCTTCGGCTTCGGGTCGACCCAGCTGATCTGGGGCCCTCTTGCCGATCGCTTCGGCCGCAAGCCGGTGCTGACGGCCGGAATCCTGCTCTACACCGGCTTCGCCTTGCTGTGCGGAATCGCCAGCAGCTTCTCGCTGCTGATCGCCAGCCGGGTGGCGATGGGCGCGTCGGCGGCGGTCAGCCGCGTGCTGGTCGTGACCATGGTCCGCGACCTGTTCGATGGCGAGGCCATGGCCCGGATCATGAGCCTGGTGTTCATGGTCTTCATGGTCGTACCGGTGCTGGCGCCGAGCGTCGGCCAGGCCATTTTGTTGTTCGCCCCGTGGCGGGTGATTTTCCTGGTGCTCGCCGCCTACGGGCTGGCGATGCTCGCCTGGTCGTGGCTGCGGCTGCCCGAGACCTTGCACCCCGAATATCGCCGCTCGCTCCGATGGAGCGAAATCGCTTCCGGCATTGGCGAAACGCTCGGGGAACGACAGTCGCTGGGCTACACCATCGCCTTGACCGCCATCTTCGGCGCGCTGACCGCCTACATCGCCTCGATCCAGCAGATTGTGTTCGACGTGTTTCGGGCGCCCGACGCCATTGCCCTTGTGTTCGCCGTCATCGCCGCGCCGATGGCTCTGGCGAGCTGGCTCAATGCGCGAATTGTCGAGCGCTTCGGGCTTCGCCGGGTCGGCCACTCGGGCGTAATCGCCTTCGCTGCAATTTCGGTCCTCCACGCCGTAGTGGCGATGAGCATTAACGAGCCGTTGTGGATGTTCGCCATGATCCAGAGCGCGGCGATGGCGAGCTTCGCTTTCAGCTCGTCGAACCTGTCGACACTGGCGATGGAGCATATGGCGGCGATCGCCGGCACCGCCTCCTCGGTCCAGGGCGTCATTGGCACCATTGGCGGCGCCATCATCGGCCTGTTCATTGGCCAGGCGTTCGACGGTACCCAGCTGCCGTTCCTGATCGGCATGGCCGGGTGTGGTGGGGCGGCGCTGATGTTGACATTGATCACCGAGCGCGGCCGGCTGATGCACGATCCGCGCCGGATGCCGGTCATCCCCGAGGCGATGGTCCGTTTTCCGGAATAGTGGCCGCGCGCCCGATCCAGGAAAGACCGGTTCAACTTGTCGGCCGCGTTAATCGGGTCAGGGCAGCCCCCGGCTGCCCCGTTTCCGATTACTCCGCTGCTACTGAGGTCGGTCCGATTAGCGCCCCGCGCTATTCGGCTGCGACCTCATCATCCGCGTCGGGGCCGACCATCAGCACTTCGCCAACCTCGTCGGTTCGCCCACGAATGGCGTCCTCGATGCGCTTCGCCACGTCCGGATTTTCCTTCAGATAGACCTTGGCGTTCTCGCGGCCCTGGCCAATGCGGATCGAGTCATAGCTGAACCAGGCGCCCGACTTCTCGACCAGCCCGGCCTTGACGCCGAGGTCGAGGATCTCGCCGACCTTGCTGACGCCTTCGCCGTACATGATGTCGAACTCGACCTGCTTGAACGGCGGCGCCACCTTGTTCTTGACCACCTTCACCCGTGTCGTGTTGCCGACGATATCGTCGCGGTCCTTGATCTGGCCGATGCGGCGGATGTCGAGCCGTACCGAGGCGTAGAATTTCAGCGCATTGCCGCCGGTCGTCGTCTCGGGATTGCCGTACATGACGCCGATCTTCATCCGCACCTGGTTGATGAAGATGACGGTGCAGCGCGACCGGCTGATCGAGCCGGTCAGCTTGCGCAAAGCCTGGCTCATCAAGCGCGCCTGCAGGCCGACATGGCTGTCGCCCATCTCGCCCTCGATCTCGGCGCGAGGCACCAGCGCCGCGACCGAATCGACGACCAGCACGTCGATCGCGTTCGATCGCACCAGGGTATCGACGATCTCGAGCGCCTGCTCGCCGGTGTCGGGCTGCGAGACGATCAATTCGTCGATGTTCACCCCGAGTTTCTTGGCGTAGCCGGGGTCGAGCGCATGCTCGGCATCGACGAAGGCGGCGGTGCCGCCCTCTTTCTGCGCCTCGGCGATGGCATGCAGCGCCAACGTCGTCTTGCCCGAGCTTTCCGGCCCGTAAATCTCGACCACGCGGCCGCGCGGCAGGCCGCCGACGCCCAATGCGATGTCGAGACCGAGGCTGCCGGTCGAGACCGTATCGATCTCGATCTGCTCGCGGCTGCCAAGCTTCATCGCCGAGCCCTTGCCAAACGCCCGGTCGATCTGGGCGAGCGCCGCCTCGAGCGCCTTCTGCCTGTCCATGCTGCCTGTTTCTCCGCCTGAGACGACTTTCAGCTGCGCTGCCATTCCCCTGTCTCCTCGTCAAATCGAACTGCCGATTTCCATGGCTGTATCCGATTTGTTCAAAGAGAACAAGACAGGAACATTCTATGGAATAGTTTCAAATGTTGCGGC